>LOCH01000001.1 GCA_001516765.1 Vulcanisaeta sp. MG_3
TTTATTAAGTAATGCAAAGGTGCGTAGAGTTGCGATAACGTCGTGGGAGGCGGCTGGCTCCGCTGTTGATGAGGTGTCTAGGGCTGTTAATATGCTCTTTATGGACTCGATACCTGAGCCCTATGTGTTGTTCGTGAGCCCTAGTAGGTACACTAAGTTATTGAGTGTTGTTGAGAGGACCGGTGTGATGGAATTAACGAGGGTTAAGTCGTTAGTTAAGGATGTGGTTGTGATACCTCAGTTGATGGATGATACTGCGCTGTTGATGTCAGTACATGGATCCATTATTGACCTAGCGATTGGTGCGGATACGGCATTAGTGTACTTAGGGCCTGAGGACGGGGTCCATTCATTCACGCTATGGGAGACGTTGGCTGTTAGGGTTAAGGATCCAAGGGGCTTATTAGTGCTTAAGCAGTCGTCGTGACTAACCACGTGTAGGCAAGGTTAAACCACTTATTATTAATTGTTAACTTGGTTATTATGTTCGTGGCTCGTAAGTACGACTCGTGGTTCCTTAGTAATCCTTACGTGCTGGAGCCAGAGGTTTTATTGTCCAAGTACTTGATCCAGGTTGTCTCTTATTGATGTGGTTATTTAGACTGATTATTTCGAATAACGGTTTAATGTTTTTAAGCCAACTTTATTCTGGTGTTTTGATGAGTGATGAGTGGTTGATTAGGGATGTGAGGGGTGTGTTGGAGAGGGTCGATAGGGTGGGTCTTGGTTTTAAGGCGGCGAATCCTAGGCTACTTATTGTCCTATTTTATGATCTGCATTGCCCTGGTTGCGCAATCCTTGAGGATGAGGCTGGTGACTACTTGATGGAGCTTGTTAATGATGGTAAGGCGTCACTTTACTTTGTGGATTACCCTGTGCATAGGGGTATTGAGAGGCTTCACGCAGCCTTCAGGTGCATCTACAGGCGCAACCCAAACACCTTCATTGAGTCGCTTAGGAGGCATTACGAGGCGTATTTATCGGGTAAGTTAGGCAATGAGGAGGTGTTGGTGGGTGCTACGGGTGATTGTTTAAATGAGGAGCTTCCCAGGGTTATGGAGGCGAAGGCATTGGCTAAGGAGCTTGGTGCACCTGGTACACCAACATTGATAATCGGCAACCTAGTCAAGAACATAGGTCAGGGTATCTTTGGCTACCCAGGGCTTACTAAACTAATGAAAACAATAGAGGAATTCTACCTGTGAGATACTCTACGTGTTGGTACGTACCTCTTCCTCAGTTGAAGTATTGATATGACCATTGAGGCGTTGCCTATAGCGTTTATTGCTGTCCCAACCTCCATGACGCTAGGCACTAATGCGAGCCACATGATGACGGCAATTATTGAAATTACGGAACCTACTCTACCCAGGTTGTTCCTAAATTGATTACTGAGCATTAGCGCACCAACGTAACCTGCCACTGACAAGCCTAGTAGTATGCTTATTGATATTAGGAATAGTAGTGCGGCGGCATCGAAGTCGTGGTATAGGTAGAATATGTATGAGATGGCTAGTGTGGTTGGTGCTATGAACATTATGTACCTATACATTGTGGATAACCTACAACCACCTCTATGTATAATGATGCATACATTGTTCCAACCGAACATACCAATGCCTATCCATAGTATTGCCGTTATTAACTGAAGTAGGTCGTAAACAATGTCCGTAAAGCCCATTAATAATAACACCTTCATTATCACATCGAGTATGAGGGAGTACGTTATGGCTGTTAATCCCTCGTAAACACCCCTAACAATGCTCATAATGAGTACTTCTATGGTTGATTGATTTTAAATCATAGTCTCAGGGTTAGGTAGTTCGTTAGGTTCATTATTGGGTGTATTAGCCACGTGGGTGGGATTGTGGTTGAGAGTACGATTATTGTGAAGGCTATTATCAAGCCCTCGGCTAAGCCCCTCTTCCAACCTGTGCCCAAATCCCTGGCGAGCCTTATGTAGTATGGCACGGATATGACGGAGTTTATCACCAGAAGTACTGCCAACCACACGAGGTTTCCATAAACGAGGGCAAGTATTATGTAGAGCTTTGACCAGAAGCCGAGGAGTGGTGGTGTGCCTATGAAGGCTAGGGATATTAACCACGTGCTCACTGCATTATTGCCCTTAGAATATACTGAATTGAAGAATCCCATCTTACCTGCTGCATTCATGAATAACTGGGTTATCAAGCCGACGAGTGCTAAGCCTAACGTAATCATTGAGTGTAGTGCGTAGCCCATTATTGCCGCTGCCAATGCAGCCATTACGTAACCCATGTTGGCTATTGATGAGTAGGCCAGGGTTCTCGCGTTTTCTCTACTCGTTAATGCACCAATGTTGCCCAGGAACATGGATATTGTTGCGAAGGCACCAACTATGTAGGCTAGGTAATAGGGTGGTATTGAGCCCATTGTTGTCAGTATTACCTTTACGGCAACTATGAATGGTGCTATCTTGGCTATCGAGGCTATTATCGAGACGGGTATTGGATTACCTGCGGTGAATACGTCAGGAACCCACTCATGCATTGGGGCTGCACCAACCTCTAGGGAAAGTCCGAGGAGTAGGAGTGAGAATCCTATTATGTATGTTACTAGTGAGGGTCCTGAGCTGATTATTACTGCGCCTACGAAGAATAATACCGTCGCTATTATCATGTTCACAACGTACTTAATACCTACCTCGATACTAACGTTCGGGTCTCCCATTAGGATTAATAGGTATGTTGGTGCGGACACGAGCATTAGCGATAGTAGGATTAGGGCTAGGTTGCTCGTGTATAGTGCAAGTACTGTGGCTATTATCATTATGGCAACCAGCATATAATCAGCGCCCCTGATTGGTGAGTTCAGCCTCATCAATGTCACGATACCCAGTATTCCAATCACCACTATGAAGGATACATAGGTTAGCAGATACGTGTTTGGTGTAATTAATAGTATTAGCATGGATATTAGGGGGGTTACCCATGAATATTTCCTGGCACCCTCATTTAATAAAGCCGGTGCTGTACCTATTACGTTAATTATTGTTGAGGCAAGGAGGACGTATTCATAGGGGATTGGCATTGGGCATCACCTATAGGTCCGCATTTTAGGCATTACTCCTAGCTCCCTCATACGTTTCACCACCAGCCCTAACCTCCTCGACTCTCACCGATTTCCTAACCCTATCCAACGCCATTATCGCTATTATCAACGTCATGAATTCCGTGGATGACGTTAGTATTGTCACAATTAAAACGCCGAATGCAACCACCGAATTCACAGCAAATAGTGGTATGAGTGCTAGGAATATGGCGTTGAACATAAGCTCCAGCGATATTAACACCCTAATTAGGTCATTAGCCCTTAATGCGCTGTAGTAACCAATCATTAGTAGGATTGATGCGAAGCCGTAAATCAATGCTGCATTCACCTCCATCGACCGCTCACCTCTAGGTAGTACATTATTAGGCCGATCATTATTGCCATCAGCAATGATGAGAGTAAGGCAATTAGTAATAGATCGCTTGGTGTTGATACGAAGCTCATTAGCGATTGGCTTGTGATTGGTGTGATATTGTACGTGGTTTCGATCGAGGCTATTATTATGGCTATTATGAAGAGTATCATAGGCAGCACCCAGGACCTGCCAGCACCACCCCTGAACTCAACGCGCCTGTAGGTTGCGGCGAGCACTATTGTTATTGTTATTGTTGCGCCAACAAAGACTAGGTATATCAGTATGAAGCCGTAGGTTATACCGAATAATCCATAGATTGCGCCAACAAGTCCTGTGGTTATTGCCAGGTAGATTGCGGCGTATAGATTGTCCCTAGTTATTGTGATACCCAATGCGGTTAATACTGAGACTATACCAAGTGCAATCAATGCACCCAGGTAGGCATTGATCATAACAGGAAACCCATCGATTCGCGTGTTTTTAAGTCTTAACCAATCGACATACTACAAGTGATTGATAATTACCAATACGGAGACACAAAACTAAATTAATAAGGGTTGTGTGCTGGGTTGCCGTGGGTCTCGTATTACTCTACACGGGGAATGGTAAGGGTAAAACTACGGCAGCCCTAGGCCTTGTGCTTAGGGCTGTTGGTCATGGGTATAGGGTCGTGATTGGGCACCTAATGAAGACTCTGATCTATAGGGGTGAGTATGTTGGCGAGTACTTAGCAATAAAGAGATTCCTTAGTGATTACGTCGATGTCTACTCATTGGATCCGGACCAGCACCTAACTCCGAGAGATGTCCTCACAATGGCTGTTAATAGGGCTAGGGAGGTTAAGCCATTCCTGCTAATCCTCGATGAGGTCAACAACGCCGTTGCGGCTAACTACCTGAGTGCCAGTGAGGTGATTGAGGTAATCAAGTCATTACCGCCGGAGGTCAATGTTGTGCTAACCGGTAGGGATGCGCCCAGGGAGTTCTTGGAATTCGCTGACTTGGTCACGGTTATGGAACCTGTGAAGCATTATTTCGATAGAGGCGTTGTCGGTATTAAGGGTCTTGAGTGGTAAGGGTAACATTATTTAATTGCTATGCAATATGGGTTCAATGCCAACGCTTAGGTTTAGGGAGGATAGACCAACACTAATCGGCGTTATTCACCTACCGCCACTACCTGGCTCCATAAGGTATGGTGGTTTGGACATTAGCACCATAATTGACTTTGCGGTTAGGAACGCCAGGGTACTTGATGAGGCCGGGTTTGATGGAGTTATACTAGAGAACTTCAATGATTACCCATTCAAGGCTAGGGTTAGGGACCCAGAGACCATAGCCTCCATGGCCGTGATAGCCAGGGAAGTCGTTAAGACCGTGACAATACCAGTCGGCATAAATCTCCTCAGGAATTCAGGGCCTGAGGCTGCGGCTGTAGCGATTGTCGTGGGTGCCTCATTCATAAGGAGTAATGCGTACTGCGAGGCAGTGGTTAGTGCTGAGGGTATTCTTGAACCTGTTGCCAGGGAGGTTATGGAGACCATGACTAGGCTGAACTCTAAAATAACGGTGCTGGCTGACGTATTCGTTAAGCATGGAAGCCCACTGCACAGGATGACTATTGAGGATGTCGCCAAGGATTGCGTGGAGAGGGACTTGGCGGATGCCCTGGTGGTAACTGGACCTAGGACGGGTGAACCACCGGATCCTCTGTTGGTTAGGCGGGTGGTTAAGGCCGTGAGCGCCAAGGTTCTTGTTGGTAGTGGTATAACGCCCAACAACGTAAGTGATTACAAGGATGCGCATGGTTTCATAGTCGGCACATACCTAAAGGATGAGGAGGGGCAAATAGATTCGGTGAAGGCTAGGCAATTAGTGGGTGCTGTGAAGCAGTTGGGTAAGTGAGGGAAGGGTCTCCGTTTATTGAAGGGGATAGGGTTTATTTTTTAAGATTGAACGCCAGGTAGGTTCCTGGCTCCCTTAATACCTAACCCTGTCTCGAGCATCTTCTTGGCTGTGTAATACCTCCTGCAGTCTGGGCATAGGTATAACCACTCAGGGTCGCCCTTGATACCAAGTCTCACCTTGGTGGTCATTATATGGCGCTTTGTGTCAAAGGGCTTACCGCACATCTTGCACCTAACAACCTCATCCTCAACCTCATCAACATAATCATCACCGGGTATTGAGGATGCCCTAGACACCGTAATAGCCTTCTCCGGGCATAACTTCTCGCAATACCCACAACCAATACACTTGGCCCAATCTAGCCTAAGCACAGTCTTATCACCAACCCTGGTAACATCAAAGGCTCTCTCAGGGCACTTTGCAAAGCATACACCACAGAATGAGCATTTAACGGTATCAATACCAACATTAAACACCTTAAGGTTATCTCCACCCATGCCTGTCATAATGGGCCTTAGGGCTTTCAGGGCCTTTGCATAATCACTACGTCTAATCCCCATGTAGTTTATTGATTTATTAAACAAACCACCACTTATCGTGTACTTACCCCTAACCGTAACCTTCAAAGCCTTTGATATGTCGCCTATCAACCCCTCACTAACCTTAACCCCAGCCAATGGGCAATCCTCCATGGGGCATTCCAGGGAGACCTCATTAACCTTCGTTAGGTCCATCATCAACCACTCGGGACTAACTGCTGCTATGCAGGGTACGAAGTAGACATACTCACCATTACCAGGGGCTCTCTGATTAGCTGTGCATGTGTACGTTATCCTAGTTACCTGGCTAGTATTATTGAGTTTATTCAACAGTAATGCGTGTTCATTATCATCAGCACCAGCCATGATTAAGGCGCCGGTTGGGCATGCCCTAACGCATAGGCCACATTCTATGCACGATTGGGCATTTACCTCAACCCTATTGTTGACTATAGATACAGCACCCACGGGACATGCCTGCAGGCACTCATGACACCCATACCTAGCCTTACATGCGTTCTCAATAAATTCAGGTACATTCTTGGGCTTAGTCCTAACAACCCTACCCCTAAGCAGTTCCCTCCTGGTTATTGGACCCTCGATTGGAACTTCCATAGGCTTAACCCTCCTACCCATCAACTGAGCCTTAAGCAATTCCAGGTAATCCTCACTTGGATTCCTGAGTATGTGTACGTCAATTTCGTGCTTGTTAAGTATTGTTGTATCCACCTCATCCCTATTCCTCAGTACGATGATTATTGGCCCATCATGCTCACTAGCCTCCCTTAACTCCTCATCTGTTGGGTCCTCAAGTATTAATAACCTACCCTCCTCCTGGATTGGCATAGGCATCACGCACGAAACCTATTACATCCCTATCCCTGGTTATGAAATCCCTTGTGAAGTTCAGCAGGAGTTTGAAGTAATCGGTCTTAACGAGTTTTAGGGCGCTTGATACAAAGGTTGGTATCCAATTCAGTAGGTGATTGCTTATGAAGTAATCCTCCTCCTCGATGTACTTCAGGGCATCTGCTGAGTCCTCATACTCCTTATACGCCAGGAAGCTCATGAACGCGAACTCAACCGCTATGTGATCACCTCTCAAATCCCTGAATTCCTTGTTAAGGGCTAGGTCGTAATCCGCATATAGCTTCCTTAGTGAGATCTCCACATTCATGTCCAGGTAACCCGTGTGTGTATAGCCCTCGTACGGTATTGCGCCGTAATCAACCTTCGTGAAATCAACCTCTATTGGCGTTAATAGGTCGTAATTGTTAATCCCCTCAGCCACATCCAGAAACTTCATCAATAAATCCATGGTTGGGTAAAGGTTGGATAAGTACGGGGCATCCTCTAGACCTCGTATCCTAGACAGGCATGCAAGC
>LOCH01000002.1:0-15221 GCA_001516765.1 Vulcanisaeta sp. MG_3
GAGACAGGCGCTTGAGGCCGACAAGATCTGGTTTGGACCATTCGAAAAACCAACCTGGAATGAAGTATTCTCTGAATTAAATAAACAGTGTGCAGTCACTCGGTGCTAAACATGGATAGGGACCTTCTAAGTAGTTTGATCTTACTACACATCCCTATATTGAGCTGCCCAGGCCCTGTCTTTCCCTTTACTGAGCAATACGTGAGTGACGAACCCATGATAATGGAGGTTGCCCTGTATATCGGGTTTCTTGGTATAACAGCCATATGAATACCAACCTTACCCATTAGGTTCAATAGATCCATAATCTCGTCATCGTTTACTGTAAATATCTTATAAACAAGCGCCCCATGCCTCTTAGCCAACTCTATGTCGTTTAATGCCAATTCGTAGGAGTTAACGCCCTTATTAAACACGTGCCTGGAGACTATGGATCCTTCTGCCAAGCTGCCGTAGGTGTTCGGGTCCTTAGCCAATAAGGAAGCCTCTATGTCTATCAGGGCGCCTACGTCTTTACTTAATTCGAGAATCTTATACTTAATGTCCGGATCAACTGGGCGGTTACCACCCTCATCACGTTCCCTAATGGTTATTATGGTTGGGTAGTGTGATACATAGTCTTCAATGAATCTCCTAAGTGTAGGGCTTAATTCCATGTTGTCTAGATAATCAAGCCTTAGCTCCACAGCCTCGCAGGATGCTGGCAGGTACTGAAATGTTAATCGCCTAATCGGTATTGCGCATACGAGCACGGGCTTATTCAAGAGTAGTTTGCTCCATGCGCTCATTACTAGTTACTAATAATTAGAACTTAAAAGTATTAGTTTCAAGTACCTATATTAAATAGAGCATGGCCATGGATAATGTGGAGTACATAACATATGGTGGTGTGAGTATTGTTAACGCCATACCCGCGTGGTTAGGTGGAGCTGCTGCCGTAAATTTACCAGTGAGGGTTAGGGTTGCCAAGGGGTTTTGTGAACATGATGAGTTCCTCACATTCATAATCAATTATTTAAGGGATAAAATTGGCATTGATACCGACATTTGCATTCAAGTGGACAGCCAGGTGCCAAGAGCTAGTGGGTTGAAGAGTAATAGCGCCGTTGCTGTTGGTGTTGTCCATGCAATTATGAGGCTCTTGGGTAAGGACATAAACCCGGTCGACAGTGCCAGGTTGGCTGCTGCGATCACCAAGGCCCATGGCTCATCAATAACAGGGGCCTTTGATGATGCTTCGGCAGCGATATTAGGTGGGGTTGTTTTGACGGATAATAGAACAATGAACATAATCAAGCATTTACAAGTTGGTGATTTCACCGTAGTAATAACGGGCTACAGGGAGAGTAAGAGGTTGTCAAGCATTGATAGATTAAGGGCTTTATCGGGCATTTACACATCGTTATTCAGCATAGCCCAAAGTGGCGATATATGGAGGGCAGCTACAGTAAATGGTATATTGGTTGCGGAATCCCTTGGTTATCATAAGGCCCTCGAGACCATAGGTGCCGCCCTTAGGCTTGGTGCGTTGGCCTCGGGTGTTAGCGGTAATGGGCCATCCGTGTATGCCGTGTTTAAACCTGGTGAGGAGGGGCCATTTATAGATTATATAATTAATTCCTGGGGTTATTACTTAATAACAGTTTTCGTTGAACCGATTTATTCAATCTAGGCGTTTCCCCATGGTTTTTATGTAAACTATAGAAAATATAGGTGAGGATAATCCTTAAATATTTACTATGTTTGTGGTTTAGTCGTATGGAATATCGAAACTTCCAATGGTGATTGGGAAGCTGAGCGATATCCCGAACTTCGATAGGCTTGTGGAGGTTAGGGATAAGGCGAGGGAGGTTTTGCTAAGGCTTGATAGGGAGTTTCCATACGTACACCTTGGATCATCGCTTGCGGCGCTTGATATAGTGAACTTGGTGATTAGGGTAATGAGGAGGGGTGGTGAGTGTGGGGATAGGTTCATCCTGAGCATTGGTCATGTGGCACCGGCTTTATACTCAATATTGGTTGTTGAGGGGTTAATACCTGTTGAAAGACTTATGGAGATTAACCAAACACACTCGGTCATATCAACCCATGCAGACAACATGGATTTACCGTACATAGACGCCACCACTGGCTCGCTAGGTCAAGGCTTAAGCATGGGTGTTGGTTTAGCATTGGCTAATAGGGTTAGGGGTTGTGGTGATAGTGTCGTCTATGTGCTGCTAGGTGATGGTGAGCTTAATGAGGGCCAATCCTGGGAGGCCGCTATGACGGCTGTTAAATACGGCGTCGATAACCTAATAGCCATAATCAGTTTGAACGGTTACCAACTCGATGGATCAACATCGACAATAAAGCCCGTAAACTATGCGAGGATCTTTGAGGCGATCGGTTGGAATGTGCTTTATGGCAATGGTCATGATTATGAGGAAATGTTTAGGTTGTTGATGAAGACCAGGGAGTTTAGGAACAAGCCCACAGCCATATTCCTAAGCACGGTTAGGGGTAAGGGCGTGAGGGGTCTCGAAAATACCCACAAACAAACGCTCAATCCACCACCCAGGCCCCAGTTCTCCATGAGGGAAGCCCTAGGCGTAACACTCGCAAGGCTTGGTGAGGATAACGATAGACTCGTTGTTATTACGGCTGACGTTGGCGAGTCAACGAGGGCTAGGTATTTTGGTGAGAGATTCCCTGGTAGGTATTTCAACGTGGGCATTTCCGAGCAGGACCTAATCGGCGTTGCGGTGGGATTCGCGCTTGGTGGTTATGTACCGGTGGTGGTAGCATACGCAATGTTTATGATGAGGGGTTGGGAACAGGTTAGGAATTCCCTGGGTAGGATGAACCTGAATGTAAAGCTGATGGCGACTCACGCGGGCTTGAGCGATTTCGCCGATGGACCAAGCCACCAGGCCCTTGAGGACATAGCCCTAATGAGGAGCTTGGATAACATGGTCGTCATAGCGCCAGCTGATGCTTGGGATGTGGAGAGGGTGTTGCCAAGGGTTATTGAGCATAGAGGCCCTGTCTACGTTAGGATTGGGCGCGACTACTCACCACCGATAACGATGGACTTGGATTATGAGTTCAGGATTGGTGAATTATATAGTATTGTTGATGGCGATGATGTGGCGATAATGGGTTACGGCCCAGTCCTATACAATGCCGTGCAGGCCGCGTTAAACCTAAGGAAGATGGGTGTGAGCGCTGGGGTTTATAATGTACCGACAATAAAGCCCCTAAATGAGGATCTCATCAGGAGGATTGCCCGTAGGGTTGGTAGGATAATCGTGGTTGAGGAGCACTCACCGAGGGGTGGGCTTGGCTCAGCAATAGCGGAGTTGGTGAGTGGTATGGCTAGGGTTAGGATTTTTGGTGTTAATGGTTATGGGCATTGGGGTAGATCTGAGGAGGAGTTACTGAGATTCTATGGGCTTGATGAGGAGTCGATAATGGACTCGGTGCTTAAGTTATTGAATGCACCATCTTAAAGCTTATTATTCATTAACCTAGGTTATTTCATAATGGGTAAGTTAATCATTAATGGATTTAACCCCAGGGAGGGCATTGTCGAAGCACCACCGAGTAAGGCCTTTACCCTGAGGTACCTGCTGGCCTCGGCATTATCAAGGACCTGGGTCACACTTGGTGGGTTGAATTGGGGTGATGATACTTGGTCGATGCTGAGGGGAGTTAAGCCCATAGCGGAGATCGAGATTAGGGGCGGACAGGTCAGGGCTAGGCGTGGGGTTGATCCAGGGAGGTTTAGGGTTATTGATGTTGGTGAGAGCGGTTTTACGTTCAGAACCCTAACTGGGGTGTACTCAGGTATTGAGGGCACCACACTGCTCATACCCAGGGGTTCACTGGTGGGTAGGCCAATGGACGAGTTGATAAATGCCCTGAGGAGCATAAATGCCAAGATCGATAGGTCTGGAGGCATTGTTAGGATTGTTGGTGGTAGGTTGGTTGGTGGTTACGTGTCAATAAGTGGTTCAATCAGTTCGCAATACATATCATCGCTACTATACCTAGCACCATTGACTGAGGGAGGCATTGAGGTTAGCATAAAACCGCCCATCAAATCCAGGCCGTACATAGACGCAACCCTGACAGTACTTAGGGAGTTTGGCATAAAGGTTGAGGTTGAGGATAACTCAATATACGTCAGTGGTTCTCAGGATTATAGGGCTATTAATGAGGAGGTTACGGTACCTGGCGATTACGCCCTATCAGCCTTTTACATAGTCCTCGCAACCTTGGCAGGTATTGACTTAAAAATAATGGGTCTGTACAGGGACAGGGCTGTGGAGGGTGAGTATGCGTTCATAGGCCATGCCAGGAACATGGGCGTTGAGGTTGAGGAACATGGGGACTCCCTATTGGTTAGGGGTTCGGCAGTTAAGGAGCTAAGACCCATAACGGTTGATCTTGGGGATTCGCCCGACATAGCAATGCCGTTGGCCCTATTAATGGCTAGGGCGAGGGGCAGGTCTAGGATGACTGGTGTGGGGCATTTGGCGTATAAGGAGAGCAATAGGTTGAGGACTATGGCTGAGGTACTGAGGTGCTTGGGTGCTTCGGCGAGTATCAATGAGGGTGAGGGTGTTATGGAGATCGATGGCGTCAACGAGTTCGTTGGTGGTTGTGAGGTTAATACGCAGGGTGATCACAGGATCATAGCCATGAGCGTAATTGGTGGTTTGTTGGCTAGAAAGCCCGTGGTGGTTATGGATTGGGAGGGCGTGAGCAAGTCCTGGCCAACCTTTACGTGGGATTTGGAGAAGCTTGGTGCTAACTTTAAGTATTACTAAACGCCACCTTAGTAATACTTGGTTACCCTATACCAATTATCCCTCTCAGCCGGTCTCAAACCAAGCCCCCTAATTAGATTAACCACATCGTCCTTAGTTAGTACGGGCATACTAAGCCCCGTAGCTGGTATAACCCTCTCCTCATAAAGCGTACCTCCGAAGTCGTTAGCACCGAACCTAAGCGCCAACCTAGCTGCGTCAAGGCCGTTCGAGAGCCAGCTTGATTGTATGTGGGGCAACTCATTCCTAAACACCAACCTAGCCACTGAAACAACCCTTAGGAGTGTTGCCGATGTCTTTGGGTACGGAATAACCCGCGTCAACTCACTATTTCCTGGTTCAAAATTCCAGGCTGTGAATGAGAGGAAGCCACGTGTCCTCCTCTGCAGCTGGAGTATGTTGTACAGGTGTTCAGCCCAATCCCTCCTGGTTTCCAGGTGCCCATACATCATTGTGGCGTTGCTCATTATGCCCATCCTATGCGCCGTCTCCATAATAAGCAGCCAATCACCAGCGCTTATCTTGTGCGGCGCAATCTCCCTCCTAACCCTATCAACGAGTATCTCACCGCCACCACCAGCCAGGGTATCCATGCCAGCCAGCCTCAACCTATCGAGAACCTCGGCATAGCTCATCCTATGCTTCCTAGCCAGGTAATCAACCTCGATTGGGCTGAGACCGTGTATAGCCACGTGCGGTAGCCTAGCCTTTATTGCCTTGAACAAGCTCTCGTAATACTCAATACCTAGCTCGGGGTTTATACCACCCTGGACAAGGACCTGCCTAATCCCGAAGGTCTTATCCACATACTCAACCCTCCTAACAGCCTCCTCAACACTCAACGTATACGCCTCCGGATGCCCTGGGAGTCTATAGAACGCACAGAACCTGCAGGCTATCACGCACACGTTGGTGTAATTAAGTATCATGTTTGGGATAAAGGTCACCACATCGCCGAAGTACTTCCGTGTTAGGGACTCAGCGGCCATGCCCAAATCCCACAGGTCAACGTCAAATAACGCCTCAATATCGGTAATACCCAACTTATCGCCATACAAAGCCTTCTCTAGGGGATTACTCACATAACCGTGCCTATGCACCCCCTTATTTATATTAACGCGTATTTCCACCTAACGTGGGGCAATAACTTATAAAGTAATGTGAGCACCTCATGAGGTGTGCGATGTCGATTATGTACGGAGCATCGTGAATAATGGATTATCTAAAAGCGATGCCGTTAGGTTATTCGTTGAGTGTGATTTCAGGGTATTAGCTAAGGTGGCTAATGAAATTACCGAGAAAGTAACGGGAAACTCCGTGACCTTCGTAAACAATGTCGTGATCAACTACAGCAACATCTGCGTGGCACAATGCCCCATATGCGCATTCTATAGACCACCAAAACACCCAGAGGCCTACGTCAGGTCGCCGCAGGAGATAATAAACGCCGTTAGGGAGGCCAGGGCTAGGTATGGTGTTGATGAACTCCACATAAACGGTGGTTTCAACCCAGACCTAACCATCGAGTACTTCGAGGAGGTGTTCAGCGGTGTTAAGAGGGCTGTGCCTGAGATAATAATCAAGGGACCCACGGCGGCTGAGGTCGACTTCTACGCCAGGGTTTGGAGAATGAGCAGTAGGGAGGTTCTCGAGAGACTTAAGGTTGCTGGGTTGGATGTATTGTCTGGTGGGGGAGCGGAGATATTGAGTGAGGATGTTAGGAAAATCATAACACCGTATAAGTTCGATGCAAATACCTGGTTAAGAATACAGAAGGAAGCCCATGAGGTTGGTCTCCACACAAACGCAACAATGCTTTATGGGCACATTGAGCAGCCGCACCACATTGTTGAGCACGTGATGGCTATCAAGAGGCTACAGGAGGAGACTGGTGGTGTGTTGATGTTTATACCAATAAAGTTCGTACCATGGAACACCAGGTTGCTTAAGGACGGTATTGTTAAGGGACCGGCACCGCCTGAGTATGATATTAAGGTCATCGCAATATCGAGGCTAATACTTGGCAGTACTATAGGGAGGATTGGGGCTTATTGGGCATCCACGGGTAAGAGGCTGGCGTCAACACTGCTGTTGTCTGGCGCTAACGACCTGGTTGGCACCATGATCAATGAGCAGGTCATGAAACAAGCGGGCCTTCGTGAATATACAACAATTGAGGAGTTGGCTAGTATAGCTAGGGAGGTTGGTAGGAGGCCGTATCTCAGGGATACCTTGCATAGGAAGTTGATTGAGGTGAAGCCATGAGGGTTGCCAGGCTTAGGTATGCACACAGTGACCCATTATTCCGTTACTCCGGGTTGAACCCCCTATCTGTTGGCAATAATGAATCCATAAAGCTGATACTTGAGGGCGCTGTGGATGTGGCGTTTATCCCCATAACCTACGCCGCAATGCACTGCGATGCGCTTATTGTCATACCCGCCTTCGCAATCTATAGCCGAGGACCCATAATATCGGCCAGACTATTCAGGGGCCTAGGTAGGGGATTCGCCGCCGTTGAGGACACAAGCGTTAATGCCCTAGCCCTCTCGAAATTAATGGGCATCACATTCAATAGGGTTTCGGACCCCATAGACGCACTCAATAAGTACGAGGGAGTGTTGGTCATAGGTGATGAGGCGCTCAGAATGGTTGACAGGGGGTTCCCGTACATAGTGGACGTTGGTGAGCTTTGGGAGTCGAGGGTGGGCAAACCACTTGTTTACGCAGTCATGGTGACTAGGGTTGGTGTTGACTATGAGGAGGTTAAGCACGTCATTGATTCATTAGGCGAATCCCTCAATAGGTTCTTCGGGAATCCAGATCCATTGATCGGGGAGGTTTCCCGTAGGTTGGGTGTTTCTGAGAAAATCATTAGGGATTACTTGCTAGGTAGTGTCAAGTATGTTGTTAATGATGAGGTTATTAAGGGCATAAGTGAGGAATTAACGATCTTCGGATTGCCCAACTGCCTGAATTATCTTGAGCTGGGCGAGGGAAGTAATGTTATTAAGTGAGGTAATTCAGGAATTCCCTGGTTGGTGTGCATGGAGTTACTTGTTGGGCATAGTCCTGACCCTGACGATGCGTTCATGTTCTATGCCCTCAAGAGAGGCAAGGTTAATGCTCCGTTTAGGGTTAGGGAGTTCCTGGTGGATATTGAGACCCTTAACAAGTTGGCGATGCATGCTAGGTTGGATGTGTCTGCGGTTAGTACGCACGCCATGGCATACATAGGCGATAGGTACTACATACTGAGGGTTGGGGCGTCCATGGGCATTAGGTACGGCCCTGTGGTTGTTGGTAAGGGGGATAAGCCAGGACTCGTGGCCGTACCGGGCACCTACACGACAGCCACCTTACTACTAAGGCTTGCAATGCCCGATGCTAAAACGGTGGAGCTGCCGTTTGATAAGATAATGGATGCGGTATCAAACGGCGTGGTTGACGCTGGAGTCTTAATTCACGAGGGACAGATAACGTATGAGAGGCATGGGTTGAGGAAGATAATGGATCTCGGTGAGTGGTGGTTCGAGCAGACAAAATTACCGACACCCCTCGGTCTCGATGTCGTGAAGGCATCATTAGGCATGGACGTAGCCACCGAGGTGAAGAGGGCACTTACCGAATCCCTGCGCTATGCGATGAATAACCCTGAGGAGGCGTTGAGGCATGCCATGGAATTCGCCAGGGGCTTGAGCTTAGAGGATACGAGGAGGTTCGTGTATATGTACATCAATGACTACACAATGGACATGGGCGTTGATGGGGAGAGGGCGATTAAGACCCTTCTTGAGTGGGGTGCGGATGAGAGGATCATACCGAGGACGCAGGTACTGATTGTGTAGTGGCATGGTTAAATTGCGCATTGATGGGCCACGACTGTCTAAATATGTATTTAACCATTGACTAAGTTCTTAATTATAATTCCTTAAGAATTTGCATAAATCCTTTTATTAAGCATTGAATACATTAGCCACGTATGCCCGAGGTACATGAAGTAATATTCTACGGTAAAAGTGGGGATGGCATTCATCTAATGGTTGATCGGCTGGTTCAGGACTTGATAAGGCGTGGATTTTATGTAATGGCTTACCCTGAGTATGACCCGGAGCGTAGGGAGACTATGGCTAGGGTGCATGTTAGGGTGTCGAAAGAACCCATTTACGAGAGAGGCCCGGTCACGAGGCCTGAGGTTGCGGTTTTCATGGACTTCAGATTACTCAAGCACGCTAAGGAGGCGCTTGGTGCTGGAAAGATTATTGTGAATGCGCCAAGTAAGGACTTACTAAATAATTACCTGGGTGATAATGACATCAAGCCTGAGTTATACGTAATTGACTTGCATGGTCTCAGGAGGAAGGGCATTGATTATACACCGCACATAACTGAGTTGGTAACGAAGGCACTAGGCCTCTAAACTTCAAAGCCTCACATTCGCCAAATCCCTAGAGAGCTCAGGCCTCCTCATTAATGCTGTGCCAACAAGTATTGCGTTCGCGCCCTCCCTAGCTAATTTAACAGCGTCATCAACATCCTTCACACCACTCTCGGCAATCACTAAGTCAGCCTTGCCCCTAACAAGCCTAATTATCGATATGGATCGGTCGAGAGACACGGATAAGTTGCCCAAATCCCTAGCGTTAATACCTAACATAATGTTAGGATTAGTATTCACAACATCGATCGCGTCATCCTCATTGTCAACCTCAATGAGGGGTTCAAGACCCTCCTTAACGGCTAATTCCACGAAATCCCATAGTCTATCACCCAATAACCTCTTTATAAGGAGGATAGAACTTGCGCCAAGCTCCTTGGCATCCCTCACCTGCCTTTCATCAATGACGAAGTCCTTATACAGTATTGGCTTACCGTAACCCAACGCCACCTTTACGAATAGGGGTGAGCCGAGGAAGTAGATTGGCTCAACCAATACGCTGAAGCCTGTGGCGTACCTACTGACGATGTCGAAGTACGTCCATGGGTCAAGATCAAGTCTAATGACACCACTTGGACTCGCCCTCTTGTACTCAGCAATGAGCGCCAGGTAACCCTCAGAGTTCCTATCCTCAATGGCCCTAATCATACTCGAAACCCTCACATTGAGCTTCATCGCGTTAATACGTCTCATAGTCAACTCCCTCACCACATCTAGAAAGTCCATTAGGCATCAAATGAACGACTAGGTAAAAAGCATTGCCCACATTAAAATCCGCTGGTTTATGATGGCTGATTTCATCGTAGATGAAATGCTAAGATATCTCCCAGGATAAGGAGGTTGGAAACTAAGCTAAGTAGGATATTTAGATTACTGAAATTATTATAGGGTTATAAATTATTTCGTGGATTAATAGTTATTATAGATAAGCAGGTTGGGTGTATACATAATGTTTTTAAACCTCTTAGCGCCCAACCTGTTGGTGGGTATTATGCCCCAATGGAGATAAGGAAACCGGGTCTCGGCGCCTACGTAACAGCTACCTACCCAAACAAGGTCTTGTTTCTAAATGCCGTTAAGTGCCTCTCGGAGGTCTCGGATTTCCTCGAGGTTGGTATACCAACCTTAAATCCTAAGTATGATGGACCAGTCATAAGGAAGACCCACTTTGCGGCTGAGTTGAAGGGGTTGGATGCAATCAATGTTGCTAGGTATGGCACCATACCAACGATACTGATGGGGTACATTGAGGATTACGCTAATAGGCTGGAGTTGGTTGCTCAGGTGGCTAGTGAGGTTGGTGCGTCCTCAGTCCTATTCCCAGACCTACTCTTCGAACATATTGATAGGCTTGAGGATTACGTGGTAACCATGAGGAATTATGGCTTAAGGCCAAGCTTCTTCGTAGCCAGCAACACACCTCATAGACTTGTGAACCTGCTCGTTAAGTATGAACCACTCTTCATGTACCTAGGGCTTTACGCAGCCACTGGTATAAAGCTGCCGCTATACATTGAGAAGAATATTAGAGAGGTTAAGAGGCTTGTTGATGGCACGACCCTAGTTGCTGGTTTTGCAATAAATAGCCCTGAAATGGTTAGGTTGGTAATCAATGCTGGAGCAGATGCTGTGGTTGTTGGTACGGCGCTTGTGGATAAACTAGGTAATGGGGAGGAATGTAGGAGATTCATGATGGAACTAAGGGGTGGTTTAGCATGATGATACCCCACTATTGGTATAACATAAATGTGGATTTGCCAAAGCCGTTACCACCACCCATAGACCCCTACGATGGAGATTCAAGGATAGCATTGCTCATGAGGATACTACCAAGCGAGTTGTTGGATCAGGAGTTCACGGCACTTAGGTATGTCCCAATACCCGATGAGGTTAGAGAGTTATACGCGAGGATTGGCAGACCAACACCACTATTCAGGGCTGTGGGTCTCGAGAGGGCGTTGAATACTGGTGTTCGGATCTACTATAAGTTCGAGGGTGCATTACCCGCTGGTTCTCATAAGCTTAATACAGCGTTGGCGCAGGTTTACTACGCCATTAAGGACAAGGCTAGGGAGGTTGTTACCGAAACAGGCGCTGGACAGTGGGGTTTGGCCGTTTCATTAGCGTCGTCATTACTTGGTATTAAGGCCACGGTCTTTATGACGAGGAGCTCATACATGGGCAAGAAGAATAGGGTTCTGTTCATGAGGGTTTATGGCGCCGATGTGCATCCAAGCCCGAGTGAGTTGACGAAATACGGTAGGGAGGCACTCAGGGCTAGGCCGGATCACCCAGGTAGTTTGGGGTTGGCTATTACCGAGGCCATTGAGTACACGCTCATGGGTGAGGGTAGGAAGTACATACCAGGTAGTGTGCTTGGCTTCGTTGTACTTCACCAAACCGTGATCGGCATGGAGGCTATAAAGCAATTACCTGAGGAGCCCGACTTGGTAATAGGTTGCGTTGGCGGTGGCTCGAACTTCAGTGGTTTCTCATTCCCAATGATAGGCGCGAAGCTGAGGGGTGAGGGTTTTGAGAGAACGAGGTTCCTTGCCGTGGAGTCTGAGGCGGCGCCTAAGTTAACGAAGGGTGAGTACACCTACGACTTTCCAGATACGGGTGGTTTATTACCCATGGTGAAGATGCTGACGCTGGGCCACGACTTCGTACCACCACCAACACATGCCGCTGGGCTTAGGTACCACGGCGCCGCACCAGCCCTTTCATTGCTTACCAGGGAGGGTATTGTTGAGGCTAGGTCGTATGGGCAGGATGAGGTTATGGAAGCCGCGAGGCTCTTTGCCAGGGCTGAGGGAATAATACCGGCGCCAGAGTCCTCCCACGCAATTAGGGCTGTGATTGATGAGGCTAGGAGATTACCGCGAGGCTCGGTCATCGCGTTTAACTTATCGGGACATGGTTTGCTGGATCAGGACTTCTACGAGAGGATTGTTGGGTGATGGGCATGAGGAACATCCTCGACAAAATCGCCAGAAGGGTCGATCTAACGCTCGAGGAGGCTTATGGTGTGGCCAGGGACATGCTCAACGGAATTGATGAGGCCTTGGGTGCGGCGATATTGATGGGGTTGAGGGTTAAGGGGGAGGTTGCCGAGGAGATCGCTGGTTTTGCCAAGGCGCTTAGGGATAGTTGTGTGAGGATACCGCTTGGTGATGAGGGAGTTAGGTTCATAGACACCGCAGGCACTGGGGGTGATGGTTTCGGTACACTGAATGCATCAACAATAGCCGCGCTGGTCTCGGCCTACCTGGGGGCCTACGTTGTTAAGCACGGCAATAGGGGTGTTTCATCGGCATCTGGCAGTGCTGACTTCCTGGAAACCCTTGGCTTTAACATAAACATACCTCCCGATAAGGCGGCGCAGATGGCGCTTAAGCATAGGTTCACCTTCGCCTTCGCCCCCGCCTACCACCCAGCAATGCGCAATGTCATGCCAATAAGGAAGAAGTTGGGTATTAGGACGATATTCAACCTGATAGGGCCCCTGGCGAACCCAGCCCTGGTAACTAGGCAGTTAATTGGTGTCGCTGAACCGCATCTATTGGATACCATGGCCCGCGCAGCCTCGGTGCTCGATTTCGAAAGGGCCGTCCTTGTTCATGGGGAGCCGGGCATTGACGAGGTTTCCGTGTTCGGCAAAACCACCGTTGTAGAGGTGAGGAGGTCTAGTGTGGATAAGTACTCCATAGAGCCGAGGGACTTGGGCCTGGGTACCTATAGGGTTGATGATGTCCGTGTCGCAAGCCCTCTCGATAGTGTTGAGAGGTTTAGGAGGGCTGTGGCTGGCGTTGATGCTGCGGCTAGGGATTTCATAATAGCCAACACCGCCTTCGCGCTCTACGTGGCTGGTGTGGTTAGGGATTTGAGGGATGGTGTTGAGCTTGTCAAGTCAGGGTTGGATGAGGGCCTATGGGGCTATATCGATGAACTCGTCAGGGTGAGTAGGTCATGACGCTCATGAAGGTGTGTGGTGTAACTAATGTGGATGATGCCATAATGGTGAGTAGGTACGCGGATTACGTTGGCGTTATCGTAATGTCCAAAGTCGCCACACCAAGGCTCGTGGATCTAGGCGTGGCTAGGGATATTGCCAACAGTGTTGGTTACCGAAAGCCTGTGGCTGTTGTTGAGGGAGTTGACCTTAAGTCCGCTGTTGACCTCGCATCCAGGTTGGGCTTCCCCGTTGTGCAGTATCACGGTATGGTGGATATTGATGGCTTGAGGATGGCACGTAAGTACGGCCTTAGGATCGCCCCAGTAATTAACTATAATGATGAGCATGGGCTTTCTAGGGTTACCGAGTTGGTTGATCATGATGATGTGGAGTACGTATTGATCGACGCGCCCAAGGTTGGTTATAAATCATTTGAGCATGGTTTGAAGATACCCATTGATGTGGTGAGGAGGTTCGGTGGCGTTAATAAGGTAGGATTTGCGGGCGGTATTAACCCAAGCAATGTGGGTGTTATCCTTAGGTATAGGCCGTACCTAATAGACGTTAGCTCCGGTGTTGAGTCAAGCCCTGGGCGTAAAGATGAGAAGTTAGTGAGGAGGTTATACGAGGTGATTAAGAATGGTGGTTAGGAAGATACCTCTACAATACATGCCGAAGCCCAGGGATTTGGTTAGGGCGTTGGTTAGTAATGGTGAGGATCACGTCGCATTACTCGAGAGCGGCCCTGGTTTCCCAAGTAGAGCCAGGTACACGGTGGTTGCCTGGGGCGTTGATGAGGAGTTAATAATCGAGTGGGATGGTGATTTATACGGTGAGCTTCAACGCATTACCAAGGGCCTAGGCGATCTCGAGCATGGTGATGTTGCCCTGGGCTATCTATCGTACGAAGCCGTGATACATATAGAGCCATACCTAGCAAAATTACTGCCGAAGTCCAACTGGCCTGTTGCAGAGTTCTTCAAGCCAGCAAACGTGGTTGTTTACGATAACCTACTGGGTAGGGCGTATGTGAGGGGTGAATTGCTGAGGGATGCTAAGATTGAGCACGGGGATTTTGAGGTTGTTGGTAGACTTGGCGCAACGCCTAGGGAATCCTTCATTTCCTGGGTTGAGAGAGCCCTTGAGGATATTAGGAATGGTGAGGTTTTCCAGGTTGTCCTGTCTAGGTATGAGGATTACCAAGTTAGGGGTGACCTAATGACGCTCTACGAAAACCTAGCCGACCTAAACCCATCACCCTACATGTACTACATGAGGTTTAGGGATAGGTACATAATAGGTACTAGCCCTGAGTTGCTTGTTAAGGTTGAGGGAAACATTGTGGAGACACACCCAATAGCCGGCACGAGACCCAGAGGTGCTGATGCCTGGGAGGACCTTAGGCTTGAGGATGAGTTGATGAGTAGTATCAAGGATAGGGCTGAGCACGTGATGCTCGTTGACCTGGCACGCAACGATCTAGGTAAGGTATGCAGGTTCGGCACAGTTAGGGTTAAGGAGCTCTACGCCGTTGAGAAATACCAAAGCGTGCAGCACCTCGTATCCCGCGTAGAGGGTGTCCTAGAGAGGGGTTACAACGTAGTCGACGCCCTCTTTGCCACGTTCCCAGCAGGTACCGTGAGCGGTGCACCCAAGCCTAGGGCCATGGAGCTCATCGCAAAGTACGAAAGGGAGGCCAGGGGGCCGTACGCGGGCGCCCTGGGTATACTCAGTGGTGATGGTGGTGAGTTCGCGATAATAATTAGGTCGATAATGATAAATGAAAACATAGCTAGGATACAGGCGGGCGCCGGCATCGTATACGACTCAGTGCCCGAACTTGAGTTTCAAGAGACTGAGCACAAACTCGGGTCTTTGAAGAGGGTGATGGGGGTATGAGTACGGTAGTCATAATAGATAATTACGACTCCTTCGTATACAATATAGCACAGTATATCGGTGAACTGGGTGCCAAGCCTTTGGTTTTTAGGAATGACGAGGTTACGGTGAAGGT
>LOCH01000002.1:15676-18014 GCA_001516765.1 Vulcanisaeta sp. MG_3
GGGTGTGCCTTGGTCATCAAATAATTGGCGCAGTCTACGGAGCTAGGGTTAGGAGGGCTAGGGTTGTTAAACATGGTAAAACTAGCACAATAATGGTAATTAATGAGTCAAGGCTTTTGAGGAACTTACCGAAGACCTTCGAGGGCATGCGTTACCATAGCCTAGTCATTGATGATGTTAGGGAGCCACTTAAGGTTACGGCTGTGAGCGAAGATGATGGTGAGGTCATGGCCGTGGAGCACGTTGATTACCCAATCTTTGGTGTGCAGTTTCACCCTGAAAGTATAGGGACGCAATACGGTATCCAGATACTACGAAACTTTCTGGATATCGACAATTATGATTACTAATTTTAAACAATCCCATCACACATAGATTATGCCGAAAGCCTATTTCTCCACGTAGGTTGGGCATAATGGGCTTTTATGCCAACTCATCGTCATAACGCTGTACGAGCTATTGGGATAAACGTTAATTAACGATTGCCCTTTTAACATTTAGTACATTTTCGTTTATTTAATAATGATTTATTTATATAAATGTATTTAATCGATTATACCTATGCCGTCATCGTGAGCTCGCGAAAACTCATTATCTGGCTTGGCGAGGGTTCTGAGGAAGACTCATCAATACTTGGTGGTAAGGGTGCTAACCTCAATAGGCTCGCTAGGCTTGGTATACCAGTTCCGCCTGGTTTTGTGGTGACGTCGTTAGCCTTTGATTACTTCATGGAAAGTAATGGGCTTAGGGATAAGATACTAGGCGTGATTAAAGAATATGTAAGGGAGGGAAAGCCTGAGGAGTATGAGGAGGCGGGTAAGGTTGCCAGGTCCCTAATACTCAATGCCGAGGTACCTAAGGATCTAGTTGATGAGGTTGTAAAGGCGTACACGGAACTTAGTAGGAGGTTTGGCGTGAATGCCGTATCCGTAGCCGTAAGGTCCAGCGCCACCGCCGAGGATCTTAGGGCGGCTAGCTTCGCTGGTCAGCAGGACACCTACCTAAACGTGGTTGGTGCTGAGGAGGTGATTAAGTACATTAAGGATGTGTGGGCTAGCACGTACAGTGCCAGGGCGTTGGCTTACAGGGATGAGCAGGGGATACCGCATGAGAAGACTTCAATGGCTGTGGTGGTCCAGAAGCTCGTCAATACCAGGTCAGCGGGTGTCATGTTCACGATAAACCCAGTGACCGGTAATGGGGATGAGGTTGTGATAGAGGCCTCCTGGGGGCTTGGTGAGGCTGTTGTGGGTGGTAAGGTAACGCCGGATAGGTGGGTTGTGGGTAAAGGCGACCTATCGGTAAGGGATAGGTATGTGTCTAGGAAGACGTTGATGGTGGTTAGGGATAACGCAGGTTTGACCAGGGAGGTTGAGGTTCCACAGGACTTGGCTGTAAAACCATCACTCAGTGATGAGGAGGTTGTGAAGCTCGCCAAGATTGGTATTGAGCTTGAGAGGATCTACGGCTACCCTGTGGATGTTGAGTGGGCCCTTGACGCGGACACTGGTGAGGTGTACATACTGCAGGTGAGACCGGAGACCGTGTACAGCACTAAAAAAGCGAGGCAGGCAGTGGGTAGTACTACGGGTGGTAAGGCTGTGGCTAAGGGGATACCAGCGAGCCCAGGTGTGGCTGTTGGTAGGGTTAGGGTTTGCTTAACGCTTGAGGATGCCAGGAATAAGATGGGTAAAGGCGACATATTGGTGACAAAAATGACCAATCCCGACTGGGTACCATACATGAAGATTGCGTCGGCCATAGTGACGGATGAGGGTGGCATGACGAGCCACGCGGCCATAGTATCCAGGGAGCTGGGTATACCAGCGATAGTGGGTACTGGGAACGCCACCAACGTGTTAAGGGATGGTGAGGTTTACACGGTAGATGCAACGCACGGCGTGATCTACGAGGGTGAGGTCGAGGGTGTCAAGGCAGAGTCCAAGGCCCAAGCGGCCCAGGCCGTGACTACCCAAGCCGGCGATATAATACTTCACATATACAGGTCCATAAGGACGGCGACGGGTGTTTACATGAACCTGGGCGTCCCTGAGAAGATTGATGAGTACAAGGACCTGCCGTTCGACGGTATCGGGTTGATGAGGATTGAGTTTGTGCTGTCGAGTTACATTGGGGACCACCCACTGTACCTAATAGACATTGGTAATGAGGAGAAGTTCGTAGGCAAGCTTGCCGAGGGCGTGGCCTACGTGGCGAAGGCGATATACCCGAGACCAGTAATAGTCAGGTTCAGCGATTTCAAGAGCAATGAGTATAGGCAGTTGAGGGGTGGTGAGAAGTACGAGCCCGAGGAGAGAAACCCAATGCTTGGTTGGAG
>LOCH01000003.1:0-15059 GCA_001516765.1 Vulcanisaeta sp. MG_3
ACTTAGATAGGGAGGTTGCCGAGTTCAAGAGGGATCTCGTTAATACGAACTCGTCATACTACAATGCGTTGCTTAGGTTTGAGCAGGGACTTCATGGTACAGGCTATTACGCAGAGCCTAACGTCACCCACGTACCGATGTGGGCTGCAGCAGGCACCACAGAGGATGTTGAGGGGGCCATAAAGGTCGCAGATAAGCAGTACCTTTGCTTCTGCGAAGACGTAACCCTTGGTGATGTTCTCGAGGGGATTAAGGTGCTTATGCATGGTAGGGAGGTGAGGGTTAAGGTGCTTCATGGTGAGGAGGAGGAGTACAAATCGCTTAAGCTACCCAGTATGGAGAGGATTAAGAGGGTTGTTGGTTTAGGTACCGGCCCGTGCCAGGGCAAGTTCTGCCTTGTGAGTACAAACCTAATACTAAGCTTCATTTATCAGAAGAAGCCGGGTGAGTTTGGTATTCCAAGGATTAGGTTTCCAGAGGCGCCGATACCAATGGCAACGCTGGCGGGTGGTGAATGATGGGCGAGGGTCGTGGATTAATAACCCTATCTGCCGATGCCGTGGTTGTTGGTGCAGGCATTGTTGGTTTAGCCACGGCTTACTACCTAGCCCGTAGAGGCTTATCCGTTGTTGTCTTTGAGAGGAACTACGTGGGTGGTGGTAGCTCCACGAGGAACGCTGGTAGGTATAGAGTTCACTTTGGGAATAGGGAGAACACGGAGTTCGCGATCAAAGCTATCAAGAGGCTGGAGTCGCTCAGTGGTGAGCTTGGTTGGAATGGCATCTTTGAAAGACCTGGGTATTTATGGCTAGTTAGGCGTGAGGAGGTCCTTAAGCGGTATGAGGAACTTAATAATGAATTGTGGAAGCCACTGGGCATACCTGTGCAAATACTAACCGTGGATGAGGTTAAGGATAGATTCCCGTACATAAATACCAAGGGTATAGTTGGTGCAGTCTTTGGCCCGCAGGATGGCGCCTTTCATCACGACTATATAGTCATGGGTTACTACACAAAAGCCCTGGATCTCGGCGTTAATATACTTGAGTATTCAGAGGTTAGGGGCGTGGGCATTGAGTCAGGTAGGGTTGTTAATGCTTCATCAAGTAACGCATTCGTGAGAACTAGGAGCATTGTTTTCGCGGCAGGCGCATGGACTGGTGAGCTCATGAAGTCCCTGTTGAATATAGATGTCCCAATAAGGCCCGTGAGGAGGGAGATAGGGATCACAGAACCAATAAGACCCTTGATAAACACCTACGTAATAGATACGGAGACGAACTTCTACGTTGGACAGACCATGAGGGGCGAGGTGTTGGGTAGTGTAGAGCTTGAGGATGGCGAGGGCTTTCTGCCCTACGGAAACACGCTCAACTGGCTCACTTCCTGGGCTAGGGAGGTCGTTCGGTTAATACCGAGTCTCAGGAATATCAGGGTCATGAGGATTTGGTCCGGCTACTACGAAATGACACCAGACCATAGCCACATAATGGGTAGACTGGATAGTTGGCCTGAGGGTGTGTATGTGCTATCTGGCTTCTCTGGACATGGCTTCATGTTTGGGCCTTACGCCGCTGAGTTGCTTGTGAAGTACATGGTGGATGGAGTCATGGACCCATTGATGAGACCCTTCCTACCCCAGAGGTTCGTAACGGGTAATTTGATTAAGGAGGCACTCGTTATTTAGGCCCGTATTTATTTGTGTTTTATTTATGGAGTACCACTTAATTAATGCGTTGGATAATTATTAAACATAGCATACCTCCTAATCATGACGTTTGAGCAAAACGCAACAGATGTGGCGGTTGGGTTAGGTAAGGTGGAGGCTGGTGTGAATGAGCTAATTAGTAAGTTAGCGGCCGTGATAGATCCGAGGTTAATGACCAGGGAGCCACCCATCGATATTTTTGATAATGGCGACTCGGTGGTAATACTGGTTGATCTACCTGGTGTTAAGAAGGACAGTATCAAGGTTAGAGTTGGCAGCAACTATGTGGAGATTGCAGCCGAACCTCAACCAACACCTACGGTGGGTAAGGCGGCTAGGATTGAGAGGTTGAGCAATTTCAGGGTTTATAGGAGGGTGGAGCTTGGTGTTAGGTTTAAGGTTGATGGAGCCAAGGCAATGTATAGGGATGGGGTGCTTCAGGTAATTATTCCTAAGTTAGGTAGTATAGCCGAGACGGAGGTTTCAATAGAATAGTTATGCTCATGTGTATGAATATTTCACCTCTAAAAATCAATAAGTAATTATGATTAGTAATTATTAATTTATTAGGATAAGGTATTTATAGGGGTCTAATTATTATGCCCTGATGTCTATAGTGAAGTTTGAACCGGAGACCAGGAGGGTGCAATTAACCGGCGGCGCAACTTTAATAGTGTCGCTACCCAAGGAGTGGACTAGGCAGGTGGATCTAAAGCCTGGTGATGAGGTCTTGGTCATACCACAGCCAGACCTCTCATTGCTGGTCGTGCCTAAGAAGATGGTTAAGGCACCACTGCTTGAGTCATCAATAAGTGTTAACCAGGACCTCTCAAACATTGACCACCTAGAGAGGGTTTTGTTGGCCCATTACCTGTCGGGTTACGACATATTCAAGCTCAACTTCGACATAACAACACTAGACCTTAAGAGGCAGGTTAAGGATATAGTACGGAGGAAGTTAACCGGTGTCGAGATTATTGAGGAGGGTAGGAACTCCCTAGTAATACAGAACCTGGTTAATGTCCCAGACATAAACATTAGGGATATACTCGTGAAGCTCGTGAAGACCGTTGTCGGAATGATCGATGACTTAAGAACCCCGATAGAGAATGGGGATAAGGCAATCGCCACGGATATCGTGGAGAGAGACAACGAGGTTGATAAGTTCTATTGGTTGCTAAATAGGCAGTTAAAGAGGATACTGATTAGCAAGCATGCCCTTAGCCTCTCTGGCTTACAGGACCCAAGGAGTATAATTGAGTACGCCATAATTAATAAGTCTCTCGAGAGGGCTGCCGACCATGCCGTGAAGATAGCTAGGGAGGTTCTGAATCTTGGTGATAAGTATGTATTGTTAATGCCGCAGGAGATTAGGCAAAGGTTTAGTGAGTTGCTCGGTAAGGATTCCATGATAATGAATAACGTGGGTAAGGCAATGATAGAGAAGCCTGACGTTAAGGAGGTTAACTACATAATCGATGCCGTGAAGTACGAGATACGGTCAGCAGTAGACTCATTAGACACAAACCTAACAAACTACAACATATCTACACAAGCCGCCGCCTCTGCGAGATTGATCCTCGATAGCATATATAGAATTGCCGAGTACGCCTCTGACGTAGGTGAGGCATTACTCAACCTCTCGATCGAGCAGATCAGCTCGTGATAAAAACCATAGTTATAATATCCTCAAAAAAGTAATGACTTGTTTTAACAATTACCAACTTATAATCACACATACCCATTAATTCAACAGTCTCCTCCCAATTAGACAATGACGATTGCGTTAAAACCACAATATCAACCCTGTTATCACATGCGTAATTCACGATTTGCTTAATTACTTCGTTACCCTGAGGACCACCAAAAATCCTCCAATCCTCAAACCAATCACCAGGTAGGTAGGGTGGGTTACTTACAATTACTTTAAGGTGGGCGTTATTTTTTATCGCATCTAATGTTCTCGTTGACAGGACATCGGCATAACTATACAGCCCATTATTGATCAGGTTTAGCCTCGTGTTTATTGATGCATTAACATCGTAATCGATAGAGATCACCCACGCATTAATGCCCTTACTCACCGCTTTCTCTATCGCGGTTAATGTCAGGATGCCCGTCCCAGACCCAACATCGATGATCCTCAGAGAGCCGCTACCCCCTACGTAATTCTCCAAAACCCACCCAAGCACCTCCGCTGTTTGCCAAGAGTCCTCAGCCGGTGGATATACATTATCTAGGATTATCAATCTCATGCCACTACCTAAAGATCGCTATGTATATGATTACCGAGGGTATTAGGAGGAGTAGTGTTTCGAATAATAGTGAGTACTCCATGGGCTTTCCTGAGAGCATGGATAATACGGTGGCTAGAATAATTAGGCTCGCCAGTGGTAGTAGGGCCTTTAGTAATGCATCGATTATTGAGAGCGGTAGGGGTGGTATCCAGGGCGTTATCAATGCCATTATTGTTGGGTAGATTGACGTGGGTATTAACGAGGCAAATACCCCACTTAGTAATCTTAAATCAATAATCTCATTACCTAACAGGTACTTATAAATAAATAATGCTATACCCACGTATGCCAACACGGAAATTACCGTTATGCTGACAGGCATGAAACTTATGCCTTCCACAAAGACGAGCAGCATTAATTCATAACCCTGCATGAAGGCCATGACTAACCCTAGAACTATTATTATCACTGAGTATAGAAAGACCATGGCGGGGCCGAGCCTATATATGCTTATCACTATCGGCCTCATAAGTAGAATATCTGCCAACTCCTCAGTTCTGCTCCTCCTACTCTCTTGCATAGAACCTAGGATACCGTCTAACCTCTCCACCAATTCCCTCCCTTTACTCGTTATCTTTACGTAAGATCCATCCTTAATAACGAGCCCATTAGCCCTTAGAATCTCAATGTCGTAATACACGGACGAGGCCGGCGCATTCAGTATCCTCCTTATGTCGGATATCTTCATTGTACCCTGCTCAATCAATAACCTAAGTATCTGAACCCTTCTCGGCCTCATTAATATGTTACTAAAATCATCGAACTCCCTGCCCATTTACCCTAATACCTTGGGAGTAAGTATAAAAGAGTTCTTTCCGAAGAAGTACCTGTGGTTAGTTTTGAGGATTTAAAGGTGTCATTGGGGACGTACATCATGAAGAGTAAGAGGGTTACCCACCAGGATTTATTGAAGTGGTCATCAACTAATAAGGTCGGAAACGCCCTACTTTACCTCCTAATTAGGGAGTTAATTCGAGAAAAGAGGTTTAAGACATCGGGTGAGTACGTGATTGGGGTTTTGAGGATTGGTAATAATGATGTTAAATTAACAATACCAACCTACATAGAGGTAAGCCCATCACCAAAGACCGCAGCAACAACCAAGCGCCAGGCTAGGCAGAGGCGTGGTAAAAGTACGAACATCCTCGAGGCCTTAAGCGAGGAGGGCAGTACTAAGGAGGAGCAGGGTGAGGCTAAGGTTGAGGGAAGGACAGAGGTTGATATAGAAAAGGCGGAGCCTAAGCAAGAGCATGAATTGGAGGGTAGTAAGACCCATGAGGAGATCGGGGAGGCTAAGGGAACGGAGGAAGGTGGGACTAGGGAGGTAGAAAAACAAGGTAGAATTGAGGGTGGAGGATTCATCGATTATTCCTCAGTCACCGCAGACAACTTCTTATCAATATTAAGAAATGCAATTTATGATGAGGTTCCACAAAATAGGGAGGAGGCCCTTAAGGTTGCTCTTGCGATGTTGATGTACCTATCGAGGTATTGGAGCGTTGGCGAGTTGCGACTTAAGTTGGACATTGCGAAGCAATTCGGTGGTGTTAATGAGAGTATTTTGAGGATTGAGGATAACGTCCTGCGTGCACTCAGGAGGGTTGGTTTAATAGAGATCGTTGAACCTGGGGTTGTTAATAGGGTTAAGGATTTACCTAAGGACCTCGTTAAAGTTAGGCTTGACACCCTATTCTCATGATTACATACCTAGTTGCTTGAGTCTGCTTGGTGGCGCATAAACCTCGGTCCTGTGGCCCTTCGAGATCAACACCAGCGATCCCTTACTGGCTAAGGTCCTCAGGACTTGGTATGCCACACTCATCTTAGTATTAAATCTGTTGGCTACGAGGTACGGTGTAACGTACTCCCACTTGGTGACCTCCTTCTCAACATCACTAAGTAGTTTAGGATCGACTAAGGACGCCTTAACTACCTGCCTCTCCTCCGCAGCTGCCTTCTTACCCTTACCCGTAGGCTTCGCTGGCGCCGCCTGCTGCTTCTCCTGCTTCTTAGCTAACTGGGATAAGGTTGGCTTCTTCTTACCACCCATATAGGTCAACACAGCCTCTCACATAATTCCTTATAAACTTAACGGAAGCCTCGCCCTTCCAGGGCTGGGTTAGTCTCTACCATCGCATATATTATTAGAAATAAGTAGTGTATTGTTATTGGAAAGGCTTTTTAAGTAGTTTTTTAAATCATGAGTAATGCCAAATCCCACATATCGCATTGAGAATATTGTCGCCACGGTTAACCTTGGTGTTGATTTAGACCTGGACAAACTCGCCGAGAGACTCCCGGCGGCTGAGTATAACCCCGAGCAATTCCCCGGTTTAATACTCAGGCTACAAAGGCCCAAGATCTCAGCCCTAATATTTAGGACGGGTAAGATGGTGTGCACAGGTGCTAAGAGTGAGAATGAACTTAAGAGGGCTGTTAAAGAGCTCGTTAGGTTACTCAATGAGCATGGCGCTGACGTACCATTAACCCCAGAGATCCAGGTACAAAACATAGTTGCCTCAGGCAATCTCCACGCCGAAGTTGATATCGAGAAGTCCGCACTCATGCTTGAGAATTCCATGTACGAACCCGAACAATTCCCCGGATTGATTTATAGGATGGACGATCCTAAGGTCGTGCTACTCATCTTTAGTTCAGGAAAGATAGTGTGCACGGGTGCCAAAAAGGAGGTTCAGGTTAGGGACGCGGTCTTTAAGATACACGATGTCCTTAAGGATATAGGGGCTTTGTACGAGGAGGAGGTTAGTAAGGAAGAGGAGGAGGTCTAACAATGCTGCCCGAGGCGGTTCCGATAATAAACCAGGGTGCTGGGTATCTACCTAGGTTGGTTTTCACGAGTAAACTTGCAATTGAGTTAGACGGCGAGGTTGATCAAAGGTTTGCTAGAAAGATTAAGTCCTTGGGTAAGGAGGTAATTGGTATAGTGAGAACCCGGGATAGGACGAGCCCGGGAATTCCAAGGATTTCTGATAATTTCGATAGGGTCGTGATAATAATGAATTCACGATTCGGCGCATTATGGCTTAAATACGTGATGGAGTTTTCAAACACTATTGTTGGCCTTACCCTAGATGCGTTGATGAAGTTCGTTGATGTAAAACCCCACCTGCTTGATTTACCCAGTGAGTTATTCATAGATCCTATTATTAATGATGAAGCACAGGTAATCCCCAAGGAACTACCGAAACCTGTAATTAATTGGCTTTTGGACTATATAGAGTCTGGTGGGGATTTGTACGTATTAATTAGGGATCGCTCAATAAGCAGTATTGATTTATTAATGCGCTCTAGATTGGTATTTACGTACGATGCCAAGTTAGCGGAGATGTACAATAGTATGGTGAAGGGTGGCTTAAATGGTGAAGTTAGTATTTCATCCAATTGCGACCTTTGTACTTCTTCACAAAGTCCTCTATGCATGTTTCTTTGCCCAAATGTTGATATCATTAGGGAGTTAAGGGTTGATTAGATGAGCATACCCAAGAGAAAGGGCTCCGCACATGAGAGAAACCTGGCAAATAAGTTATGGGATATGGGTTTAGCCGTCCTTAGGGGCTGCTCATCCGGTGGCGGTGTTAGGAAGAGGTTCGTCCCAGACATTGTTGCCATGGGACCAGGTTTCGTGTTAGTCCTGGAGGTCAAGTATAGATCTGAGAGAAATCCAATAAGGATTGAGGAGGAGAAGGTGTCAAAGCTACTTGAGTTTGCGGAGAGGGCTAGGGGTCATGCCTACATTGCGGTTAAGTTTAAGGGTGATGATTGGCGATTCATACCAGTCACAAGCAAATCGAGCATTGTGATCAAGCCTGACGATTTAAACAATGCCTACACGCTCGAGCAATTAATCAGTAAGTACGTTAATAGATCATTGTTAGATTTCCTTAAGTAATAAGTAATATACTAGTAAGCCTCAGCGTCTCCCTGGATTCCACACCCTACATTAACCTGAGGTTAGGATTGAGTGGTACGTCGGAGACCGATTAATTTTTAATATGTCCAGTTAATAATTGTGGTAATGAAATCATCATTAATACAGCGTGAATTAAAGGCTTTAGTTGATGGGGTACTTAAGAGCCTTGAGGTTAAATCGTTGAGGTACACCAGGGTTAGTGTTAGGGATTCTAAGCAGGGACTAGAGGTTTCCATAAAGATTTATCTCGAGTCGCCCATCAGGTTTAACAGTATTTCCGAAGTAATCAAGGCATTAACGAGTAAGTACGGTATAGCACCAAGCGACGTCATGATATACGCACCACACACGAGGGCTATCAAGCTCCTCTTCACGTTAAAGAGGTGATTTCGAAGGTTACGATAATGTAATACTTATTTATGCGTATACTTAGGTTTGGTTTGATGAGTGCGCAGTCCTACATTAAATGGCTCGGTCACGCTGCCTTTGAGATTTCGTTAAGTGGGAAGAAGTTACTGATAGATCCCTGGATATCCAACCCACTATCACCAATAACTCTGAATGACATAACGCATGTCGACTATATTCTGGTGACCCACGACCACTTCGATCACCTTGGGGAGACGGTGGATATAGCCAAGAAGACCAACGCCACCGTTATTGGCGTCTTCGAACTTATGAATTACCTTGGGGAACAGGGTGTTAAGAACACGATAGGTATGAATGTTGGTGGCTCGGTCAAGCTTACAAGCGAAATTGAGATTTACGTAACACCAGCGCTTCACAGCTCGAGTAAGGGTGTTCCTGTTGGTTTCATAATAAAGGCTCCTGAGGCTACGATATACCACGCGGGAGATACTGGTTTATTCAGCGAAATGGATTTGTTGGGTAAATTATTCAAGATAGACGTAGCCATGCTACCAATAGGCAGCCTATTCACAATGGATCCTAGACAAGCCGCCTATGCATTGACTCTCCTGAGGCCGAGGGCTGTAATACCGATGCATTACAACACATTCCCTGACATTAAGCAGGACCCGAGCCAGTTTAAGGAGTTGGCAGAATCCATGCTACCTGATGTGAGGGTTTACGTATTGAAGCCTGGTGAGGTTTTACAATTACCAATCAAGTAAGTAATTACTGCTAAGCCCTTAATCTTTAAAATACCTAGTACTGCTTCGTTACAGGATGGGTAATTTCGATGTTGTGGTTGTTGGCGCCGGCACCGGTGGTTCTTATGCGTCCTATTTACTTGCCAAGGCAGGTCTTAATGTCGCTCTTGTGGAAATGAAGAAGAGAGATAAGGTTTTCAAAACAACCGGTGACGCAATAGGCATACATCATATCGAGAGGATGGTTATTAAGCCACCGAGCCAGGTATTCACCATAAGGTATGAGGGCGCTGAGTTATACAGTCCCGATCTTTCCGTGAGATATGTAGTACTTGGTAAGGGTTTTGGACTTGATATGGCGAGGTGGGCCCAATGGCTAATAGGTGAGGCTGAATCCGCTGGCGCCCAGGTTTTCGATGGGTATAAGGTTCAGGGACCAATAATAGAGAATGGGAAGGTTTCAGGGGTTAGGGTTTTGAAGCCTGACGGTACTGTGGAGGAGTTCAGAGCAAAGGTTGTTATTGATGCAAGTGGGGTTGGTGCGGTTGTTAGGAGTAGGTTGCCCCGTGAATGGTGGGTTTCTGAGCCATTATTGCCTGAGGATGCCTCGAATGCATATAGGGAAATCATAGAGGTTGATTATGAGATAGAGAGACCTGAATACATAAGGATATACCTAGATACGAACATAGCACCTGGTGGTTATTGGTGGTTGTTCCCAAAGAGTCGCAACACCATGAACATAGGTCTAGGGCTTTGGGGTAAGCTTAGTGAGGAGCAGGGGTTAAATCCAAGGCATAACTACGATAAGTACCTAGCCACAAGCCAGTACGTGAGAGGTAGAAAGATAATACATGCAAGCGGTGGTATTGTACCGACACGCAGACCATTACCCTCACTTGTGGCTGATGGATTCCTGGCGGTGGGTGACGCTGCTGTAACCGTAAACCCTGTTCACGGTGGTGGCATAGGTCCTGCCCTACTTTCTGCCGAGCTTGCGTCAAAGTCCGTAATTGAGGCCTTCGAAAAGGGTGATTACTCAATGAGGGGTTTGTGGAGGTACAATATTGAGTATTTAAGGGCTTACGGTATAAAGCAGGCAATGCTGGATGTGTTTAGGTTGATGCTTCAGACACTAACTAATGATCAATTAAATAGGGGTTTAAGGGCACGCTTACTCACTGAGGATGAGGTTCTGGAGATCTCGGAGAAGGGTTCATTAGAGCTCTCCCTTGTTGATAAGTTAAAGATTGGTCTTCGCTTAATGAAGGTCCCCGACGTGGCAGCTAAGCTAAGGCTAGCATTGAGGTATATGAATGAGGCTAAATCACTATATGAGAGCTACCCAACAGATCCAAGTGGCTTATCAAGTTGGTATGGTAAGTTAGTGAGTATTTACCGTGAGTATGCAAGTAGGCTTGGAATTTCACTGAAGTGGTTATTGAACACCTAATACCTTAGGCACGTTCTTCTCAAAGGGTGGATAGATTATCCCCTTCTCGGTTATTAACGCGGTTACGTACTTAGGTGGTGTCACATCAAATACAGGGTTATAGACAGGAACGTTATCCAACGTTATTGGTACACCCCTGATCTTCCTAACCTCGTCAGGATCCCTCTCCTCAATCTTCACATCCTCAACCCTACTCTTGAGATCAAAGGTTGATGAGGGAGCGATTGCGTAAAATGGTATATTTAACTCATGGGCAATTACCGCCTCCTTGAATGTGCCAATCTTGTTATAGACGTGACCATCCCTCAATATCCTGTCTGCACCAACCATAACACTGTTTACCATGCCCTTATACATCACGTAACCAACAGCCGTGTCTGCAATTAGGGTGACCGGTATGTTATCCATCATTAATTCATAAACCGTCAACCTGGCACCTTGAAGCCACGGCCTTGTTTCAGGGGCTATTACAGATACCCTAATGCCCAATGCGTGTGCCACCCTAATGGGTGCTGTTGCGGTACCTATCCCCGTGCCTGTTGCTAAACCGCCCGCATTGCATTGGGTGAGTATTACATCTCCATCGCTTATCTTCTCAAGGCCGTAAATACCCATCTTAAGCTCAGCCTCAAACTCCTCATCAAACACGGCCTTGGCCTCTGCCTTCAACTCCTCAAGTAACTCCTTAATGGATTTTGCCCTACCATTATGTACAGCATCCTCAGCCCTGCGGTAAATCCTTTCAGTCGCCCAAAACAGATTTTGGGCCGTAGGTCTAGCTGCGTTTAATACATCCCTAGCTCTAGCCAGCTCCTTAAGGGCTTCATCTAATGATGAGATACTGCCGTGGGCTATGGTGAGTACCATGCCATAGGCGGCGGTTATACCTATTGCGGGTGCGCCCCTAACTATCATTTGCCTAATGGCATCCGCAGTGGATACAGGGTCTCTCAACTCCACGTAAGACTCCTCAAACGGCAACTTCCTCTGGTCAAGCAGTATTAGTGTGTTGTCCTCATCACGCCATATTATTGGCCTTAACCTTGGCTTTATCTTACTTTTCAACTCCTCAATATCAACCTTCATACTTTACCGAGTAGTAATCGTAACTTTTAAGTCTTTCGTGGACTCTCACGGACCTGAAACCTCCCCTTAACGCCCAATTAACCCGGCATTAACATTACCTTCACTCACGAACGCACTCCTTAAACTTAAAATGAAAATTGAAACTACCCTTTAATGCAGTTGCTTAACCCAGGTATTTCTCACGTAGATAATTAAGTAGGTAATCGGGGTTGTAGGCATCATTAAACGAACGCATTAGCAACTCCTTAGGTGGGTATATCGCGCCGTACCTACAAATCTTGTCCCTCAGGAACTCCTTAATCTCGTTAAACCTCCTACCAGCCACCTTATCTCTAAGCCCGGGCAGCTTCGCGTAGATCATGCCGGCGATGACGTTGCCCAGGGTATACGTCGGGAAGTAACCGAATGATCCCTGGGACCAGTGGATGTCCTGTAGGACACCCTCAGCATCATTCTTAGGCCTAACGCCGAGGTACCTATCCATGAAGTCATCCCATAGGGATGGTAAGTCAGACACGTCGAGCTTACCCGCAATTAATCCCTTCTCAATTTCGTATCGGAGAGCAATATGGAAGTTGTACGTCACCTCATCAGCGTCAACCCTAATTAAACTTGGTCTAACTATGTTAAAGTATTTGTACACATCCTCCTCGCCGCAATCCTTAAGGAACGGAAGCCTCTCCCTGAGTAGTGGATATATTATGTTGACGAACTCCCTACTCCTACCAATCACATTCTCCCAAAACCTCGATTGCGATTCGTGGACACCCATTGAGACGCCACGCCCAACCGGTGTCATTTCGAGGTTTGGATCGATCATTAGCTCATACATTGCATGGCCACTCTCGTGTATTACCGAGAACATGGTCGCCCTGAAGTCCTTACCCTCACTACCTGGTAGTTATCCTTACGTCATTCACGGACATTCCTATGGTGAATGGATGCGCAGAAACATCCATCCTAAACCTGGTGCCCACGGGCATCTCCAGAATCTTCAATAACTCCTCGTTGACCGCTTTCATGACGTTCACATCGTAAGCCACATCCTCAAGTGGGTGCTTATCGGGGTACCTACCCTCACTCCTGATCTTATCTAAAATCGACTTTAGGTTGGGGAGCAATTTATTGAAGACCTCGTCGGCATCGTTTACCGTGAAACCCTCCTCATAAAGGTCCAGGAGTGCGTTGTAAGGGTGTCCCTCGTAACCAAGCTTATCCGCAATAACCCTCTCCAGCTCAACAATCTTTGTTAGGTACGGCTTAAACTTCTCGAAATTCGACTCCCTCCTAGCCTCTCTCCAGACAACCGCGGCCTTTGTCGTAGTCCTATCCAACTCCTCAAGTATCTCCGGGGGTATCGACGTGTAGTACTTCAACTCTCTCTTTAGAACCCTTATGACTCCCTTCTCAACATCATTGAGATCCCCTGAACCTTCGAACTTCTCAACCAAATCTTTAAGCCTGAGTAGATACTCCCTGCGTATTAACGTTAAATGCGCCAACGCCTCACCACGTGCGGAGGCGCCCTCCGTAGGCATGTTAACCTCTAAATCCCACTCAAGTAGAGATTTTGCGTGGTCGATGGCCCATACGGGTTTATAAGCCCTTAGTAAGTCATCGATCTTCATTAACCTAAATGATTATGGGGGACTTAATTAAGTATTTTCTAGTTTCTAACCCCCTCCCTATTGCAGGAGTTCATCAATAACGCCACCAGATTATAAAGCCTGATGGCCGTCTTTAACTTACTTAATGATAAGTTACCAAGGCCTAACTCCCTCTTAACGTCACTTATTAGGGCACCACAATCATCACCACCAACATTCAGCTTTGCACACACGCAATTCCAATCACCGCACTCGAGTATCGCACCCATGATCGCCCTAACCCTTTGATCACATGACTTTGTTGCCAGGGTAAACATTGTGTTTATCAAATCACCAATTGCCTCATAAATCACGTTCTCCACGACAGTCCTCAATTCATCCACAGTCAACACCACGGCCTCCTCAAGGTTGATCACAGAGACCCCCAGTTCATCTGCCAATGCCTTACTAGAATCATTACTAAAGCCCCTAGATACGATTAGGGGTTTTGCGTTAAGGACCTTTGCATTAACGTAGGCCTGCCTCACAGCGCTAACGTCTACTTTTCCTGATTTAACCTCAACAGCGTACTTAACGCCAGAACCGTCCTCAGCAACGATGTCGACCTCACCGACTTCCACATCATTTACAACAACCTTAACGCGCCTACCAAGAACCTTATACCCAAGTCTACTTAACAACTCAGCGACATAATCCTCAAACCTAGCGCCGACATTGGCCATTGGATACAGTGCGCAAACCCTATTAATTAACCTTAATAATAATGATGCGTTGGTGAAGACGGTACTGCAGCGCTGAGTATTATGATGAGACCGCTGATTACAGATCCTAGAGCCTCAGTTCCGTTGATGGATTCTTCATGGCATTTATAATCGAATCCTTAAGCTTAAGGTACTGGTTAATGGAATCATTGATCATATAATTAATTTCATCCTTCGTGAACGCACCAATAACCTTTTGTATAGCTACCACATTACCACCGGCCACACCAATTACGTACATCCCGTCGGATAAATTCTCCTCCTCACGTGTAGGATCAATGATTATTATGTTCCCCATCTTTACGTGAGTTATAGTTAATGGCATCTTATCGATATTGAGGGAAAGTTGTGTTCTATTACTCCTATCAATCCTTAATATATTGCCTGCAGGGTCAAGCTCAACCTTAGGTAATGTGGTGCTCATTAAAGCCGCCACAGCTGCGATTGTGGCTGCATCCACGAGGTTCCCGTCATGGTTGAGTACGTAAATGTCAACCCATAGGAACCAGGCATGCTTGCCTGTAACTATTGACAATGACTTGAAATCCAAAAAGCCGCTATGCCTTATTGCCCTATCGACTATCCTGGCTATCTCTATGGAGTTTTCATCAGGAGGTCCTGGCTCCACGTCTGGAGATGCGGTTGGTGCTATTTCGAGGTTCACAATCAACGCACCCTCATCAGGCGTGTCCTCAAAGGGCTTGCCCACCTCGACCTTAACTCCAGCTATTACTTTTGTATTACCGAGAGATACTATGGAGCTTCCATCTGCCGTTTTAACTACATTCATATTAATGCTCAACTCCCTATAACTACCCAAACCCCTACCATCAATCCTAACACCTTGCTCCACCATCTTCTTCATAATCTCCTGCTTAAGCCTCGGAATAACGCCTCTTTCCTGTGTTACGCTCAGCATCAAATCCATGTAACCCAAGGGTCTTTATTTAATTATTTCGTTTCTTAAAAGACCCAACCTAGTCCCTTTACTTGGTAGTGTTCATTTAAGGGATTAAAATGTCGAGGCCTCCACGTACTTGCCCTTAAGGGTCTCCTTTTGAAGCTTATATATCTGCTCAGCAGCCTTAAACGCTAAGTCAATGG
>LOCH01000003.1:16226-18280 GCA_001516765.1 Vulcanisaeta sp. MG_3
CAGCGCTAGGAATGATTGCGCAGAGCGTGCAAGGGAATATTTAATATCAGCCATTCGTGACAATAAGAATCACCTAGTCCTTGTAGCCGAAGATGCTGGAAAAATCGTTGGTATCCTTAAGGCAGACATTAGGGAGCGATTGTTTTACTCGCCAACAATCGAGGGGGCCATAGTTGATTTCTACGTAATGCCGGAATATAGACGTAAGGGCTTGGGTAGGCAAATACTTGATAAGGCAATAGCGATACTTCGTGAGAGGGGCGCCCAGTTAATAACGGCCGAATTCCCAACCCAAAACCAAATAGCCATAAACTTCTATAATAAAATGGGATTTAGACCTCTTGTGAACATCTACGCAAAGGAGGCATAACTCCCTAACCCCAACCTTAATAATCATATCCTCCCTTTTTAATAAGCTCGAGTTAAGCACGAATGCGATAATAATAAATTAAGTCTAGGGTTTGTTATTGTAGTGAGGGAGCCCTTACCTATTCACGCAGAGGGTTTCTTTGTTATGGGTATTGATGGTACCGTGAACCAAGTTACTATTTTTGAGTATCTTGATGAGGGTGGTTATTACAGGAGATTAATTAAGGATAGGGAGGCATTACTAAAGGAGTTGAGGGTGGTTATGGAGAATATGCAGACCTTCCTGGATGAGGAGGTTATTAAAATAAATGGCGAGAGGGTTGGGGCTAGAGTCCTTGATGTAACCCTTGGCTTCAGGGGATCCCTCGATAGACCTTACCTCGAGTTTTACATACGATTCAGAGGAACCCTTAAGCCAGGCATCAACAACTATGAGGATTTCTATGAGGAAGAGGTTGCCGAGTATGATTATGAGATTAATTGGATATTCCCATCGAATTTTAAGGTACTCGATTATGATTTTGCAGGGGAGGGCTATGTATTAGGCTCAGGCAATATACTTAGGCTTATTGTTAAGAAGGGATTGAAGGTAGGTAATTACGAAAGCATAACTTTTGAAGTACCAGGTGAGGCAGTTAGACAGGACTAGGGATTAATATGATTATGATATTGTATAAAAACAATTCGCAGATAGGCAAAATTGTGGGATTGCGAAATTATCGAGAATCATTATTATTCATAATTAATTGCTAAGGCCGGGCCTGGTTTTGTCTAGTCTTCTCGATCACGTGATTGTTAAATTGTGGTTGATAATGTCGTTCATTGCATTAAGGTAGATCAAAAACTCTCGCGATCCAATCGCCCATTTTGTTACCAACCATTACATAGACTTTCAATCTCGAGCATTCACCCTTTATTACCATTGGTACCGCAATGATGCTGAATACGAGGTTATTACTTCTCATGAGCTTCGTGCTCACCGGCTCGAGCTTATCCACAGTCTCCCTGGCCTTAGGCGCATAATTATTACCTGTGATTATGAAATCACCGACTAAGGCGCCCACGGGTTTATTGCCCTGCATTATTAATGCATAATCGCCAACAATCTGCGTGCTCATTGAGCTTAGGTTTACGGTAACGTCAACATCATTTAGAAGCCCGACCATATGGAAGCCTTTGCTATTTAATAAGTAATTGAATATAGTAACGACCAGGTCCATAGCACAACCCTTAACTGGCTCTATGTCATTAAGACAATTGCCACTTCTTAGGTAATTTTTGATGCTCCTTACATAACGAAGGCACTTAAACTCATCACTACCCATTATGATCTCTAATAAGTTGCTTGTGTAGTTAATCTCATCCCTCCTAGTTAATCCGAGCACTCTAATGGCTTCATCTGTAGGAACACCGTCCGCCAGCCTCTCGATTACCTCCCTCAGTGCGCAGTTCTTAATGGCAATTTTATATAATAAGCTGGGTAATTCGGGACCACCCTCGATTATTGCCTTACCTAACTCCCTAGCCTCTTCCGTCAAACTGCCCTGTCTCCAAAGACCCAGGGCTGACAGTGTTGGTACAATGACCCTATAATTTGATCTACTGAGTCCGTGGGAGTCTAGGTAATCCATCAATCCCTTCATTGGATCCTCATAATTATTCTTAACGAGGTATGCCAATATGTC
>LOCH01000004.1 GCA_001516765.1 Vulcanisaeta sp. MG_3
AATCAATTAATGAGTTAATCACCTTATCCACACTCTCTGTTGCATGGATGTAAACCTCAACCTCTAATTGCGTTGGTATTGATCCCATACATTAATCATGATTTTACGAGGATTGTTGGGATTGAGCTGATTGAGTAGCCTTCCTCAATCTCTCAATCAATTTCCTCTGCCTCTCCCTCAACCTTCTCCTCCTACGACCCTCCCTATCCTCCTTACCAACGAGCCATGAGAACTCAGGGTCACTCCTTATTGCTGGATGATTTGGATCAACGAGTATTACTTCGTACCAGACGTACGTGCCATCCTCACCAACCCAGTAAGAGCCTAAAACCTCCATGTTTGGGTACTTCCTAGCCGCCCTCTCCTCCGCAATCAATTGTAGGCTCTTGCTCGTGGTTATGCCATAAACACCCATCCTCTTTGGTCTCCTGCCACTTCTCGGTCTCCTTCTATTGAAGGGACCCCTCCTTAGCCTAACCCTAACAACAATTATTCCCTGCTTGGCCTTATAGCCATACTGCCTAGCCTTATTTATTCTAGTGGGCTTCTCAACCCTAACTATTGACGGCTCTCTACGCCACCTAATCAACCGCTGCTTCATCACAACATCCCAAATCCAACCATTCCTAGCTCCACTCCACGCCTCAGCCAGGTAGTGATAAAGTCCTTTTGCCATCAGGACCCAATCCGCTTAGGGTTTTTAAGGATAACGAACCCCTGATATACTCCCCACCCTATTAAATAGGCCCGAGCTCTCGAGTTCATCGCATTCATCAACCTAGCGCATTCTCACAGGTATTCCTTAAGTCAAAGGCTAGGTCCCTGAGTATGGAGCTCATTAGTCCCTTCTCCCTAAGCGACTCCTCTCTGAGGGCTATTGATAATAAGGTCCTTGAGTCCATATCCTGGTACGTATTGACTATTCGGGATAGCTCATTGAGTAAATTGCTAAGCTTTACGACTAGGTAGTCCCCAACCACTACAAGCTCATTCCTATACCCATAAAAGTTCCCAATCATTCGCCTACCTACCTCCGTTACCCTCAAAACCAACCTACCATTCAATGTCGCCAGTTCGAGGAGACCCTCATTAATTAGCGAGCTTACGTCATTAATCAATGCCTGGCTAATTATAGGTGGTATCTCATATGTGTACCTAATTATGTGGGAGGATAGGTACGTAATCAAGCTTAAGCGGTATAATTGAAGCGTGGAATTTCTCGAGTGCCAAACAATGAATAGTATCGCGTATTTATTTGGAAACACCATAAACCTCTTACGTCCAATCTCAACCTCGGGTAGCCTCATCACCCATTAGGAGCCAGGTTGTGAATATTAAACTTAAGGCGTAGGTTAAGGCCACGGTAGTCCTCATGGGATGGCCCGTGGATGGCCCAAGCCTTATCTCGTACCTAGCCTCCTTTCGCAGATTAAGGCTCACGTCATCATACTCATTGCCGAGTATTATCCCAATCCTTAAATTCCTCCTGAACGCATCCCTACTCACCTCAATGAGCCTTCTCTCATTATCCTTAGCATGCATTGATAAGACTACGGGTACATCAATCCCAACTAACGCGTCCTCAGGCTTTACAACCTTCACGTTAGGCAGTGAACCCAGTCGTAATGCCCTATATGCTCTATCAATTAGGCGTTGATCGGTTATTAGTCTTAATTCCACACCAAGGGCGTGGCTTAATTGTAACAGGTCCATTGTCTCGTAAACGGTCTTGGGACCTTCAACAATACCAATAATCTGCCTAACCCAATCGGTGGGTATTGATTCCCTCCTCTTGCTGAATAATTCCCTCATTGAATGCGCAACTATGAATGAGTCATCCCTAACCTCAACGTATATGTAGTAATCGGGATCCTCTAAATCAGCGGTCGCAAACTGTGCCAAGTACTTACCCAGCACCTTAGCTAGTTCAACGCTCGTCATTGGGTAGCTCTTGTCCATCCTCCTCACAACCACCTTAAAGGTGCCACCATGCATAAGACCTGTGAGGATTCCCTTAGCAACCTCCATTAACTTATTAAGGTCTCTCTCAATCACATGATCTATTATTGATATATGCGCGATATACCCGATCTCCCTGAGCCTAACTAAAGTATCCTCAGGGCAGTTGGAAATGTCTATTATGGCCTTATTACGACCCCACTCCTCAACCAATCCGCAATTCAACCTGGCAAGTAGGTCGTATGGATTAATGCTCCTGGCGTAAGGCTCAAACGTCACCAAAACCTTCATCTACAATAAGCCCAAGTGGGCGAGCCAAAATACTTTTACCCAACATAAGAATACGGAACCATGACCATGCTTAGGAGTGTTAAGGTACATCATTATTGAGTTTATGTGTTATTTTACGTCATTACCTGAAACAACGCTTAAAATCACCTTATTAATTTGAGGTCTTGATCGCATGAATGGTTAGAATTAAGGCATTAGTATTGACGTATAGGGATTACGATCTCGATACATTGGCTAAAGCATATTTATTAGATAATGAGTTGAAAGACCTATACGGACACTATGACTCATTAATCGCATTACAGACATGCAACAGAATCGAGTTCTACCTCGATGGAGGTGAAAATGAGGATCATTTAATCAGTATGCTCAAGAATAGGGCTGGTGTGGAACCGAGGGTTTTATTCGACTTAGACGCAGTCAAGCACTTATTACTTGTGACAACTGGTTTAGACTCCATGTTCTTTGGCGAAAGAGAAATACTATCTCAAGTCAAGAAAGCCTACGCTATGGGTAAGCGATCAGAGAGATTGAGGATACTATTCGAATCAGCGATTAGGTTTGGTGAGAACTTTAGACGTAAGTATAACTTATCGGAGATATCATTTATAAAATTCCTGTCGAATTTTATAATGAATAACGTAGATTCCGAAGATAAGCTGTTGGTCATTGGTGGTGGTGAAGTTGCCAGGGGCGTGGTTAGAGAATTATTAAGAAATGGATACTCTAACATAGTGGTGGCTAATAGAACATTGGATAGGTTAAAGTATGAATTTGGAAATTCCGTGAAGGTGGTAAACCTTGAATCATTGAAAAACGAAGTAGCCACCAATAAGTACGATGTTTGGTTAGCCGCAATATCAGTGAAGCAACCAATCATTAGCGTCAAAGATTCCAGGGAGATCCCTGACTTAATAATCGATGTTTCAACGCCAAGTGCTGTGGATGTTGATGGAACCCCTGTGAGAACCATAAGGCTTGAGGACTTGAGGGAGCCCTATCTCAAGTATGTTAACGGTAAAAGTAGTATCCTCAAGGAATTCGGCGAGGTTGATAAGGAAGCTGAGAGAATAATGAGGTTGATAATACGTAGGGACGCCGATGATGTAATTAGGGATATCACGAGGTTCACTGAGAACATAAGAGAGGAGGAGGTTAGGGAGGCAATCAATGCGCTTAATAATGGTGCCGATCCCAAGGTGGTTGTGGAGGCTATGAGTAGGTCCTTGGTTAAGAAGATCATGCATAATTACCTTGAGAACATTCGTGCACTAACTGAGAAAGGGGACTTAGACGAGATAAGGAGGTTAAGGGACCTATTCATAATGGCACACGATAATTCATGATATTAATCCTTTATTTTAAATGCTAAACCGTAACGTCTTAATTAACTTTATTTAAAACCATGGCTTTCATGGAATCCTCTATTTGCCTAAGGGTTTCGTTTATTATAGAATCCTCATGGGCAGCGCTCGTAAATATAGCTTCGAACTGGCTTGGGGCTATGAAAACCCCACGTTTAAGCAATTCCTCATGTAGGTTTAGGTATATCTTCGCATTTGATCTGCTCGCTGTTTCGTGATCAATAACCTCACCCTTCGTGAAGAATACCTGAAGCATTGTTGGCACCCAATTAATGGTGTGGTCTATACCATACCTACCTAACACGTCATCAAGCCCTTCAGCCAATTTACGTGAGGCGTTTATGGCTATTTCATACGCATTCGTGGTTTCGAGAACCTCTATGGTGGCTAATCCGGCAATCATTGATATTGGGTGCCCATTAAAGGTGCCTGCGTTAAATACTGGTCCCTTAGGCGATAATTTACTCATAATCTCCTCACGCGCACCAACAGCACCCACCGGAAAACCACCTCCGATTATCTTACCCAGCGTGGTTATGTCCGCCTTAACCCCATAATACCTTTGCGCACCACCGAGCCCAAGCCTATAGCCGGTAACTACCTCATCAAATATTAGCAATGAACCGAACCTATCAGCAACCTCCCTAAGACCCTTCAAAAAATCGTTTCTGGGTGGTATTACTCCGTAATTAGCCATAATAGGTTCGACTATTATAGCCGCGACATCGTTTCCCTCCTCCCTCATTATTTTCTCTACACTATCGAGATCATTGTACCTGGCAACGAGTGTCAACTTAGCCACATCCTCAGGAACACCAGCTGATGATGGTGAACCAAAATGCGCAGCAGCACTCCCTGCCTTAACGAGGACCGAGTCAACGGCACCGTGATAACAACCCTCGAACTTCAGTATCTTCCTACGCCCTGTGTATCCACGGGCAAGCCTTATGGCTGTGGCCACAGCCTCACCACCACTATTCACGAACCTCACCATCTCAATACTTGGGAAGTGATTTACGATCTTCTTAGCAAGTGTGATCTCAAGCTCCGTAGGTGCTCCATAGAGCCAGCCCTTACTCACGTACTCAACAATCCTCCTAGTGACAGCCTCCGGTGTGTGGCCTAGTATTAGCGGTCCATAACCAAGCACATAATCTATCAATCTATTACCATCAACCGTTATTAAGTATGGACCCTTACCCTCCCTCACAAAGAATGGGTATGGCCTAATTGCAGCCCTGACCGGGCTATTAACACCACCAACAAGCACCCTCTGTGCTTCCTCGAATAATCTCTTCGACTCACTCATTATGGGAATAACCAGTCACGCCCATTAAATTTTACCCAACCATGCTTCACAGTGGGTCATGCATTTAAACCTAGCTATACATGCAACGTGATGATTGAGAGGACACTCGTTATAATAAAACCCGATGCAGTTAAAAAGGGATTGATTGGGGAGATAATAAGTAGGTTTGAGAGGGCTGGGCTTAGGATTGTGGCGATGAAAATGTTGAGACTAACTAAGGAGGAGGCTGCCAAGTTCTATCCGAGTGATGAGGGTTGGTTAAGGTCCGTTGGTAGTAAATCGTTAAAGTCATACTCAGAGATCGGCAAGGATCCAAGGGAGGATTTGGGTACGGACGACCCTGTCGAGATTGGCAAGATAATTAGGGGTTGGCTTGCGGATTACCTATCAATGGGCCCAATAGTTGCCATGGTTATTGAAGGTAATAGGGCTGTTGAGGTTGTTAGGAAGATTGTTGGTTCAACGACACCATACTCATCACCACCAGGCACCATTAGAGGCGACTTCTCGGTAGATAGCCCAGACCTGGCAAACCTTGAGAAGAGGGCTCTATTCAACCTGGTGCACGCTAGCGATAGCCCCAAGGAGGCTGAAAGGGAGATTAGGTTCTTCTTCCGTGAGAATGAGTTCGTTGACTACACGTGACGATCAAATTATCTATAAACTCCTTATCTGTATTACAGATTTTATATCGTCATGGCCCCAGTAGTAGGCGTACTCATACTCATCAAGTGGGACCTCCTTCGTTATCAACTTCCTAACCCAACCGCCAAACTCAAACTTAGCCTTAACTAGGTCGGCAACGCCGTCCTGGAATGACCCTATGCTGGCGTTTGTGGCTCCGATTATCAGCTTATTCCTCCTCCAATCGTCTAATAATGGTGCCATATTAACAACCTTGCTGTCCAGGTAAATACCAAGGAGTACGGCAACACCGTCAGCACTAAGATGCCTCAAGGCTTCATATGCCGCGGATGAGGATCCCGTTGCCTCAATGACTATGTCAAACTCATCACTTAGCTGATCAACATTTACGTTAACGTACTTAGCGCCGATCTCTTTAGCCAGCTTAGCCTTGGGGCTGTCGTACGGCCTTGTTGCTGTTATTGTTACGTCCGTAAAGCCTCTAAGTCTCATAATCATAAGTGCGAGCATTCCTATTGGTCCAGCGCCCATTATAAGCACCTTTCTTGGGCTCCAAGAACTGAACCTAGCCTTACCAAGCTCCAGCGCCAACTTGATGCCCTTCTCCACGATAGATAGGGGCTCTGTGAGAACTGCGACGTCTACAATCTCCTTAGGCACCTTGACTAAAAACCTTGCATCACTCACCGCATACTCTGCGGCGAAGCCATGTAGGTACCAAATACCGTGCTCCGCGTAGGTACCTCTTGGACAGTAGTCAAGCTCTGTGATCGGTAACGTACACGTTGTTGGCCTCCTCACTGTAGGTACTACGATGTCGCCCACCGATACATTGTCGACACCATCCCCGAGCTCAGCCACTGCCGCCACAGCCTCATGACCAAGAATCAGGTACTCCTCACCAGGTGGTGCCGCCCCATACTTGCCCTCAATGATATCCTTATCAGTGCCACAAACGCCAACCTCAATTGGTTCAAGTAATACCTGGCCTTTACCAAGGGATGGTTTAGGCATCTCCCTTAGGGCTAATGAATCCTTCATTAATGGTACTACTGTGACTGCCTTCATCGATCTATAACGGATTTTATCCCTTAATAAATAGGTGCTGTGTAGAAATTTAATTCAATAATTGCCCCTAGAACTGAACCTAATGCTTAAACAGATTTTAACCACTACATAACCTATATACTATTACGGAGAAAACGCGTATTAAGCCACCACTTAATATTGTGGTGTATGTCCCATTTACTCAGGGACATGTTGGATAGAATAGTTAATGGGCAATTGTTGGTCATAGATCTCACGCATGAACTCTACACGGGTATGCCGACATACCCTGGGGATCCACCCTTTACTCATGAGTACGTTAAGGTGGGCAGGAATTACGGTGAGTCAACCCTCTCAAAAATATCGGCTGGGCTGCACAGCGGTACTCATGTAGACCTTCCGAGGCATTTCGTACCTAACGGAGCCACGGCAGAGACAATAAGTCCCAGTGACTTTATAGCCTACGGTGTAGTATTGGACCTTAGCTATAAGAGGTTTGGTGAACCAATCACCAGGGAAGACCTGGAGAAGTTTGGCAATAAAATACGGCAGGGCTACGTGGTAATGCTCTACACGGGATTTTCCAGGGCGTGGGGCACAGAGGAGTTCCTATATAACTGGCCGTACCTGGATAGATCAGGTGCTGATTACTTAATCGAAAGAAAATTAGAGCTGTCGGTATAGAAGCCCTTAGCATAGCCGGTTGGCCTGGTAAGGAGGGTTACCCATACCCACCCAGGGTTGCTAGAGATGATGTGGCATACGTGCATTACAAACTATTATCCAATGGAATCTACATAATAGAGGGGGCCACAAACCTCGATACAGCATTGAGTAAATGCAAGGATGGTGAGGGATTATTCATATTCACGCCACTTAAGATTAGGGGTGCCGAGGGATCACCGGTCAGGTTATTGATGATGTGCGAGACAAAATAACCTAGTCAATATCTCTAGGATCCCTGGGCAAAACCATCCCAATTGTTTCCTTCAATATTCTTCTCAAGATCCTATATGTAAGACCCCAAATCACCATGTCCTCTATAACTATCGCCGGCCTCTTCATACCTTTTATATCAACATCTACCTTAACATACTTAGGAATATCATTTATATTTAACCAAAGCACCTTCGATAATTCCACCTTATTTATAGATAACGCAGGGTTGCAATTCCTCAATGCAAATATTGCAGGCACAACGCTTATGCTCGGCGCATTGCTCGGGGAGAGAGGCTCAAGAACTCCAAGTAATTCAGCATCACTATTTAAGTCAAGTCCAACCTCCTCCCTCGTCTCCCTAATTGCCGTCTCAACCAAGTCGTTATCTACACCTTGCTTAAACCTCCCGCCTGGAAATGCTGCATCACCACTCCAGGGATCCTCTGGGTTTATTGTCCTTTTACCGATTAAGATAGCGTTAAGGCACGTGTTGATTATCACCGCAACCGCAGCCCACGAATGCGCTGCGTCTGGTTTCGGCTTTTCCCTCCTCACGATACTTCTCAATCTCGATACTATGTCTGTACTTGCCATGACTTAATTTAGTAACTTACCAAATTAATAAAAGCTATTAGCCGTTCTAAATTAATGGTTGTAGGGGCCTTATTGAGAGAACCTCAGGATTTGCTAGATAAAGTGGTCTCTTCCCCATTAGTACATTTATCAAATTCTGAACGGCAACCTCGGCCATCCTCTCCCTGGTTTCGCTCGTGGCAGAGCCTATGTGTGGGGTCAGCACCACGTTATCAAACTTCGCTAATTCGTGGGTACTGGGTAATGGTTCCTCCTCAAAAACATCTAATGCGGCACCTGCTATCCAACCCTCCTTTAACGCCTTGACTAAGGCGTTTGTGTCAACAATATCACCCCTGGCAACATTTATCAAATATGCACCCCTCTTCATGAGCTTAAGCCTCTCCTCATTAATTAAGTGCCTGGTCTCCGGTGTTGCCGCTACTGTTATTACCACATAGTCGGACTCGCTTAACAATGCCTCAAGGGGTCTGTATTCAATGCCCAGTGCGAACTCTATTTGTGGCTTCCTTGTCCTTGACCAATAGATAACCTTCATGTTGAATGCCCTCGCTCTTCTGGCGACCGCAGTACCAATGTTGCCGAGACCAATTATCCCAAGTGTTGCTCCATGAACCTCGGAGCCCAAAAGCCAGCCCCACTTATCAAATATTGCACCTGCCCTGACAAGTTTGTCTCCTTGCACGATCTTCCTAGCAAGCGCTATTAAGAGTCCCATGGCAAGGTCAGCCACAGCTTCAACCAAAACCTCCGGCGTATGGGTTACGTAGATACCCCTCTCCGTGGCTGCCTTGACATCTATGTGATCAACACCAACACTGTATGTACTGATCACAATGAGTTTATCAGATTCATTGATTAATGACCTATCAATGACGTCACCAAGTGTAACAACGACGCCAGTGCATTCCTTAAACATCTCAACCCAAACCTCCCGAGGTGGTGACGCTTGCCTACTCCACATTGGTCCAGTTTCCTTCCACATCCTAATTTCCACGGGTAACTTATTCAATTGGGTGTATATCACTGAGGGCAGGTTGCTCCTACTTATGAAGATGCACGGTCCAACCATCAACGACTCAATGGAAAAACTACTTAATTAATATTTCAGTGATATTGGATTATCAAAATCTCAACATAGCAGTTTAATGAGAAAGGTATGGCCTATTTTTGCATTCATGAAGATTTATAAATAGACCTCGTAGAAATATTTGGATGGTAACAATTAGGGACGTATTAAATAAGTTAAAGTGGACCGATCAATTAAGCAATCATGTGCTGGTGTATGTATCGAGAGGCTCACCAAATAATGAGGAGACTATTGATCTATCAAGGATAATCACCATAGGTAGGGATGGCTTCACATTCATAAATAATGATGGGAGGGAGACCTATATACCCTACCATAGGGTTGTGGAGATAAGGAATAAGGATGGCACGGTAATTTTTCATAGAAATGTCCCACACTAATGCTTGTAAATCTTTCTAAGGCTTTTGTGGATCATCGAAGAAATCGTCTATATATCTCGATAGTAATAAGTTCGTTATTCGTTATATCATTTAATAACTTCACGTAGGTTTTCCCTGTAAGGATTACTGCGTAAATGCTTAGAAGCAATATTATTAAATAACCGATTGTTTGCCTATAAGTATTGCTTGAGATTTCCATGCATGTGTAGTCTCATTTAGAATAGAATTTTCAGTTCTTTATAAAACTTGTTCCGAAGGTACCACGTTATTAATAGATTATTTTTGCCAATTACCATTCATTAATTTATTAACCCACCTCTGATGTTTGAGCACTAGGTCCTTATCCGCGTTCAAGACATACGTTAAGTAATCTATCTCAACGGGATTTAATAGGCCTGGTATAATGATTGTGTGCGGTGTTTCGCCTAAACTTGGTACATTGTTTATTGTGGATACAACAATACTTTGATTCTCCCAACCTATCCTGGCAGCATATATTACCAATAAGTCATTATTAATGATTCCCAACTTACCATTTTCTTCCATTTTCCTCAGTAAGTCAATGGCTTCGCCGGCACTCATGAACTCATTACCATCCTTAATGTCAAGTAATAATATTGTGTGTAACCCACGCCTTAGGTTGTCATTTAATATCTCATAGGCTCTCATACTTAGTATGCCCATCCTTGGGTAAGTTATTGTGGCTATGGGTCCAAGCTTGTACGGCGATAAACCGAGTTGGCTGAGTATTGCGCATACTATACTGACGGAGTTTATGACCCTCACCTCAAAGCCCAGTCTCTTGGCGATCACTAATATTGCCGCATGCGCCGTTGCCATCATGGGATCGCCTATGACCAGTAGAGCAGCATTTCTTCCCTTGCTTAGCTCGCTTATTATTGCATTACCACTTCTATCCTCAAGATCCTCCCTTGAGAGGAATACTATGTCGTGTCTAATACCCATTATCTGTTTAATTAATTCGCCTGGTGCCTTTGATGTGTAGGTTTCCATGAATACCTTATCAACACTTCTTATAATATTTAGTGCATCTATCGTTAAATTACCAGGGCTTAGACCAAGTCCAACTAGGTATAATGTTGGGTTTTTCTTACCCACGTCTTTCTCGATTATTGAAAGATTTAAAAACGTGACAAGCATGTAAATGCATGGATGTCTTCTCGAGTGAAGATACCTGAGGATGGTGAACCAATAACAGCACAGGGTGGTGTCTGGAAGGTTCCGAATAAACCAATAATACTCTATATCGAGGGTGATGGTATAGGACCAGAGATCACGAACGTCGCGATTAAGGTGATAAATAAGGCCGTGGAAAAGGCTTATGGGAGCTCGAGGGAGATTAAGTGGGTGAAGGTTTATGCTGGTGAGGAAGCTGAGAGGGTTTATGGTAATAGGTTCCCTGAGGAGACAATAAACCTCATTACCAAATACAGGGTTGTCCTGAAAGGCCCGCTGGAGACGCCGATCGGTGGTGGTTGGAGGTCGATTAATGTTGCCATTAGGATGCTCCTGGACGCCTACGCCAATGTTAGGCCTGTGAAGTACATGCCGGGGCTTGAGTCACCGCTTAAGCACCCTGAGAGGGTTGATATGGTGATAATTAGGGAGAACACCGACGACCTCTACAGGGGTATTGAGTGGAGTTGGGATAGCCCTGAGGCGGCTAAGCTCAGGAAGTTCCTGAAGGAGGAGTTTAACATAGAGCTTGAGGACGACACTGGCATAGGCATAAAGCCAATGAGTAAGTATAAGACACAGAGGGTGGCTAGGTTTGCCTTCAAGTTCGCTATTGATAATAAGAGGAGATCTGTCACAATAATGCATAAGGGTAACATAATGAAGTACACAGAGGGTGCGTTTAGGGAGTGGGCCTATGAGGTCGCCCTTAAGGAGTTCAGGGACTATGTTGTGACGGAGGAGGAGGTTAACAAGGTCTATGGAGGTAAGGTACCGCCAGGGAAGATCTTGGTTAATGATAGGATAGCGGACAACATGTTCCAGCAGATAATAACGAGACCCGAGAACTATGACGTGATCCTGGCACCGAATTTGAATGGTGACTACATAAGTGATGCTGCAGGCGCATTGATAGGCGATATTGGCGTACTTGGCGGTGCCAACGTCGGTGACTCTGGTGGTATGTTCGAGGCTGTTCACGGTACAGCACCCAAGTATGCGGGTAAGAACGTGGCGAATCCTACGGGCATAATTAGGGGTGGTGAGTTGATGCTTAGGTTCATGGGTTGGAGAGAGGCTGCTGATTTAATTGATAGGGCGATTACCGAAGCCATAAATCAGAAGAAGGTTACCCAAGACCTTGCCAGGTTCATGGGCGTCCAACCACTAGGTACTAAGGAGTTTGGCGATGCCTTGATTGAGATAATCGATCAGTTTAAGTGAAAAATGAAAAATTAACACTGATTAAAACAAATTCTATTCATTGTTCCTTGACCTCCTCCGTAATTACCTGTTTACCCTCCGCCCTAATCAGAGGTAGTCTCGGGTTCACATAATCGTTGAGTGCCTTAACCACAAGCTCCATATCCGAGGGATCCAGGTCCTTGAGTATGGGTCTATGGCTCCTATAATTAACCACATCACTCGGCTCTATCTCCACGGACTTCACATCCTCCTCATAATACTTAGCTTTGACCAATACATTACCCAGTGGATTAACGACATGACTACCACCGAAGAACCCCAAACCGTCGTACTGCCCCACCGTATTCACGTAAACAGTGTATGCCACATTCTCCAA
>LOCH01000005.1:0-3228 GCA_001516765.1 Vulcanisaeta sp. MG_3
CCCAGCTTACCGGCCAGTGAATCCGCGTCAATGGGCTGGTTAGCCTCAACCAGCGCCTTAACTATGCTGTACTGCAATGGCGGTAAGACAACCATACTCCACATCCCCACTCAACAACCCTTATTAAGCTTAACACCTAACCTCCAATGAATGGGCGATATGGGTCGGGGTGGTTGAATGAACCTAACTTGGCGTAAGCCCTAGCAGGGCAACCACCCCTGCATAACCTTTGAAATGGGCAACCGGCACAGTCCTTTGGTATGGGCCTCCCTCTAAACACCCTAAACCCACTTACCCACAGTTTACCCAGTTCACTCCTCCTAACGTTACCCTCCCTAAACCGCGGCTCCATGAGGAGTTCGCAACCGTAGACGTCGCCGTTGGGATCGATGACGAACCTACTCCTACCTGCTGGGCATGTGCCGTAGTTGAGGATGCTTAGCCCATTTTAATAGGCCCTCGGCTTCATGGTAGGATTTGGGTCTGGTTGGTGGTTAATTGCCTCATCCCTTTTCTTTTCCTTCTCCCCCTTCCTCTGGTTTCATTGTTTATTGGGGGCTCTTGGGGGTGACCAAGGCACCCCCGCATGCACATGTAAAACTCGTAAAGCCCTTAACCAGGTGTTCATTGCTCCAACGGTGTCTCTGACGGCTATGAAGCCGCATTTCAAGGGACCTGGGTGGCTTATCGAGGACTGTGAGTAAACTCGTGGAGCAGGACATAAGGCATTACCTACCAGCCTGGATAAGGGAGAGGTGCAGCATAACCGTGGATAGGGTAAGGAGGTTGAGGATGAACAACATAGCCGAATTTGACTGCTAGTAGAGACTGAAGACAAGGTACTACTAATGGAGATAAAGACAACTTGAGGACGAAGGACATAAAGGACATGACCGAGAAAATTGAGAAGCATAGGGCACAGGCACCAAGCGGTAAAACAATAATACCAATGATAATATACACGATTGAGGGGAAAGGCTTGAGAAACTAATCAACGCAGCAAAACTACACGGTGTAATGTTGATTAAGCATTATGATGAGTACGAGTTCGAATTAATTAACCAAATAATCTTACCTTTTCTACCGTTTAGGGAATATCGACTTACAACTTATCCTCCCCACTCTTAACTCATTGATAAACTCCACGTACTCATCATAGACATCCTTAATCCACGCATTTATGCCCTTAAAATAAACGGGCTCAGAATTCACCAACTCCCAAACCTCATCAACACTCAACTTCCCAATGTAGTAACAGGGATCCTTAAGCAGCAAAACTCTGCGATATTCCCTAGCAATCACTGGAGTTACGGGCGAACCCTCAATCCCCTCAACATGCCTAAGGTAACGCTCTATATCATTTAACGAGATATTGTTTTACGACCCCTACGCTCCCACTCATCAACAACGGCATAGAAATAATTCATAAGATCATCTATGTAGGGCCTGCCATCATTGAAGTACATAAGCACTATTGGATGATTAATCCAACCTCTCCTCCCATCATTGACGATGCCCAATCTCCTCAGTATCGCAAGCAGTACCTGCTTTGCCTCAACCCTTTGCTTACCAAGCCTTAAATCATCCAGAAACCAGGCTGACCTCCTATGATCCATATACGGCCTAAACACCTGCATCGCAGCTAAAACCACAAGTATAACCCTTTTTATTTCAATACTGCTTCATCACTGACGTGGGTAGTACTTAAAAATACGATCCTTAGTAAGGAGCCGTATGCTAATGAATAGTGTACAACCACAAATGTATTACCAAGATCAAATACGTGAAGGTCCATCAATAAAGGAGTTCCTGGCTGGTGATAGTCATGATCATTCATAGCGACCCAATACTAATAGCCTCATTGGCTATACCCTTAATTGCCGCAATAATAGCCTCATTCACAGGCAAAAGGGTTTCGGCCACACTGGCCTCAGCCTCATTCCTACCAATCATCGCCTACTCCCTATACAACATAGCCATAGGCGCCGACTACCTGGTACCCCTAGGCGCACTACCCAGGCCCATAGGCATGATCTACCTAATAAATGACGGCTTAAGCAATGCCTTCGGGTTCGCAATAGCGCTGATATCCCTAACAATCTCTATAGTCTCCGTACCTTACATGGAACATAGGTTCAAGGTTCTCGGTTTACCTGAACAATTCAACATATACTTCCTCCTATTCACACTATGTGGAATATCCATGCTGTGGATTGTTTATGCCTACAACCTAATACTCATGTACATCGGGATAGAAGTCTCCCTAATAGCCTCATTCCTACTCATATACTTCTACGGCTACGACGGCTTCGGGAAAACAAGACAATGGATCGGAACACTATACTTCATATACACCCACATAGCCAGCGTACTATTCCTAGTCGGCGCAATCGTACTGGCACTATACGCAAACACCATGGACCTATACACCATAAAGTACATACCACCACTAGCCTGGGCACTAATGCTAATAGGGATGTTAATCAAATTACCCAGCTTCGGACCGCACGTATGGCTACCCTGGGCGCACGGCATGCACCCCACGCCTGTAGCAGCCCTGATAATATCGGTTGTTGGCTTGTCAGCCTACATACTCGCGAGGCTTTATTTAGTATCGCCGTACTTCATAGTGGATTATAGAATCCCAATACTGGCTTATGCAATCATTGGCGGTGTCTTGACGGGTCTCGGTGTTTTTAGGCATAGGTATCATTATAAGTGGTTGCTTGCGTACTCGACCGTTGCGAACATGGCGTATCTACTGGCTGGTCTAGCCGTGGGTCCTTACGGTATTGTTGGATTGACACTGCATTTCATTGCGCATCAGTTTGGTAAGGCGGTTCTGTTCATGACCGCTGGTGCGATTATTGCTTATTATGAGGTTACAGATATTGATGAGATGGGTGGTCTTCAGACCTATATTCCGTCGGTTGGTGCAGCTGCGTTGTTGGGTTGGATGAGCCTTTCTGGCATTTTCACGGTGGCTCTGCTCGGTGAGTTCTACATATTCCTGGGTCTCATTGATACCCTGGGCTTTAGTTTAAACACCCTTTGGGCGTTTGTTGGGTTGGCATTCATGTTCATACTGACTGGTTACTACGGCTTTTGGGCACTTAAGGAGGTGTTCTATGGACAGCCACGTAGGCGGTATGAGAAGGTGAAGGTTGACCCCAGGTTCGTGGTGCCCCTATACGTGTTGGGCCTAGCCGCCGTTATACTACTGTTCCC
>LOCH01000005.1:4054-5720 GCA_001516765.1 Vulcanisaeta sp. MG_3
TACACGAAGAGCGCCCAGGTACCTTTCAATGATTGGTTGCTCACAGCAATGACGGGCCCGACTTCTGTTTCGGCGTTGCTTCACTCGGCTACGATGGTTGCCGCGGGTGTTTACATATTCATGAGGTTGACGGAGTCGTTGTACTCAGCTGATGTTTTGAGTAGTGCTGGGGTTGAGATCGTGTATTTAGTGACTGTGTATATTGGACTGTTGACCGCGTTGTTGGGTGCTTTGTTTGCCATGATGATTGATGAGAGGAAGGTCATCCTGGCTGGCTCCACGATGTCATCTCTAGGCTTTATGATGGGTGTGACGGCGTTAACACCGTTTATTTCGCAAACTGTTACTGTGGGTATGTACGTTGTGCCACTCGCAGTTCTGGTCGCATTCTCGTACTTAATAATCCACGCCCTGGCGAAGGCAACCCTATTCCTAGTGAGTGGTCACCTAATACATGAAACCCACACCAGGTTTAACATGGGTGATTGGGAGTTTGGTAAGAGAATGAAGGCCGCGTTCTACGCAGCCCTTGCCGCGGCAATATCGTTAGGCGGTGTGCCTCCATTGGCTGGTTATTGGGTTCACGCAGCTATGGATGAGACGGCTACGGAAGCCGTCACCGTTGTTGGTTATGGCGCATACATACTAATGCTTCTAGCGAGCCTGGCCTATGTGGCTTTCCTATCCAGGTTTGTGTCTCTCAACTTCATAAAGGGTGAGAAACCGCATACCCATGAGGAGCATGGTAAGTACCCACTTATGGTCGCTGCATACGTGATCACGGGTACGGCAGCCTTGGTTGCGTTAGCTGTACCATTCACGTTGGTGCCCAGTGTGTTTCTTAGTGCTGGTGTTGACCCTGTTGCTGTTGCCATTGGTGTTGTGCTCTGGGTGATATTCGTGGTGGCCCTTTTGAAGCCTAGGGTCGGTAATCTAGGGTTAATAACCAGGATTTTTGAAAGGAGGTATTACATACAGGCATTTATGGATGTCGTTCTCTCGGGTTTTGGGTATGTACTTACGGTGGTGGCGTTCTACATATACAAGGGCTTCGACATACTCTTTGATTTCGTAATACCTGATGCCTTCACAGCCTTGTCGAGGTACATAAGGTCCATACAGAGGGGTTATTTGAGGACATATCTTGAGATGCTGCTTGTTACGCTGGCTGTCGCGATATTGATAATATTAATAATAATAGCCCTGTTATAATTCTACGACTCAGCCCATCCTTACTTCTTCAAAACTTGCTTTAGATACTCATCTTAACGTGAAGTATTAGGTCAGGTAGGTTAATGCCCATTGGGCATACTTCCTTACAATTCCCCGAGTGCGTGCAGAGCATTGCGGCTGGTCCCGCCTCCATGATACCCCTAGTCACCGCAGTCCATGGAATACCCATCGGTCCTGTGTAGGGTGGTTTACCGAACCTCGGTCCAACAGCCCAATACGTTGGGCAGTGCATGCTGCATCTACCGCACCTTATGCATAGTAGGATTTCCCAGAGTACTGGGTCCTTTGCCGCCCTCTTCCTGCCGTTGTCTATGAGTACCATGTGGAACTCCCTGGGTCCTTGGGCTGGTGATACTCTGTACATCTCGACATCAGCCGTACTGCTCGGGCCTGCCGTTAAGTTTACATAAGTTGGTGGGTATAGCCCGGCGTA
>LOCH01000006.1:0-9989 GCA_001516765.1 Vulcanisaeta sp. MG_3
TTATGCTCGTGATATTCGTGATATACAGGTTACTCCTGAGCGTAGGTGGTGGGTATGGGTACGGTTGAGCTCAGGGATGTTACTGTTAACCTAAGGTTCTTCAGGCTTGGGCCGATAACCACGGTGTTTAACAGCAGGAGTTACAATGTTGTTTTGGGACCCACGGGCTCGGGTAAGAGCACATTATTGAAGGTTATAGCCGGTTTATACAATGTGAGTAGTGGTAGGGTTTTCATTGATGGTGAGGATGTGACGGAGATACCACCTGAGGCGCGCGATATTTCCTATGTGCCTCAGGGTTATGCAGTCTTTGATCATATGAGTGTTTACGAGAATATAGAGTATGGTCTTAGGTTTAGGGGCGTGCCTAGTGGTGAGAGGCGTAGGTTGGTTGAGGAGATCGCTAAAGATCTTGGTATTAAGCATTTATTGGGCAGGAAGGCTGTTAATCTAAGTGGTGGTGAGCAGCAGAGGGTTGCGTTAGCCAGGGCTTTGGTTGTTAGACCTAAGGTTTTGCTGTTGGATGAACCTCTCTCAATGCTTGATAGGGTGACTAGGGAAAGGATAATACCGCTATTGAAGGAGTTGCCTAGGAAGTATGAGACTACGGTGATTCACGTAACTCATGATTGGGATGAGGCTTACTCGCTAGCTGATAAGGTGTTCATAATGAACATGGGCAGAGTGATAGAGGAGGGGGATCCCGCGCAGATCTTTGAGAGACCTAGGAGTGTATTCACGGCTCAATTCCTAGGGTTTCAAAACGTAATTAGGGGTGTTGCCGAGATGACTGGTGATGGCAGTATCATTATGGTTGGTAATATTGAGTTCCATAGTAATGAGGCAGCGTCAGGCGGCGTCTATGTGTGCATTAGGCCTGAGTGGATCGAGGTTTTCAAAGACGATGATGTACATGCCCCTATTGGTGATAATGTATTTAGGGGTGTGGTTAATGAGGTCATTAGGACGAGGGTTGGTTATCAAGCCATGGTCTCCTTAGAGAACAACCTCACACTCACTGTTCTATCGAGGATCCCATTGAGCCCAGGTGATGAGGTGATCATTAGAGTTCCTAAGGGCAATGTTCATGTTATCTTGGAATAATTATTCATCTATATTTAACTAAATATTTATGATAAATTTACTATATTGAGCAAGCGTCGAAATCATATTAAGAAATCAATATAAATCCTAACATTAATGGTACCGCGATGAGTGAGGAATCAGAAAAGTGGTTTAAGATCGCCGTAGAAGCGTCTAGGAGATATGGCGGGAAGGTAATGGTTTTGCCAAAGGTACCCGTCAGGAGCCTTCAGGACTTCTCAATATGGTACACACCGGGCGTTGCTGCGGTTTCTAGGGAGATAAGTAGGGATGTTGATAAGTCATTCGAATATACATGGAGGTGGAACGCAATAGCCGTGCTCACAGACGGCACTAGAGTTCTTGGTTTGGGCGATGTGGGCCCGGAGGCTGCGATACCCGTTATGGAGGGTAAATCATTGCTCTATAAGTACTTAGGTGGTGTTGATGCCGTGCCATTGCCCGTGAGAGCCAGTACGGCTGATGATTTAGTTAACATTGGTAAGGCTATAGAACCAGCCTTCGGAGGTATAAATCTCGAGGATATTGAGTCGCCAAAGTGCTTCTACGTACTCGATAAGTTGAGGGAGGAGTTGAAAATAGCAGTTTGGCACGATGACCAACAGGGTACAGCGGGCGCAATACTCGCTGGCTTAATCAATGCATTTAAGATCGTTGGTAAGAGGATGGAGGATTCCACAATAGTGTTTATTGGGGCTGGAGCTTCGAATATAGCGGCGGCGAGGGTATTAATTAAGGCTGGCGTTAAACCCGGCAACATAGTACTCGTTGATAGCAAGGGGATACTGCACCCTGAGAGGGAGGATATGGATAAGCTAATGCTAACCAACCCGTGGAAGTACGAGTTGGCGTTGAAGACTAATGCGGAGAGGAGGAGGGGTGGTATTAAGGAGGCCCTGGTTGGTGCTGACGCCGTTGTTGCAGCTTCGGTGCAGGGCCCTGGTGTGATAAAGAAGGAGTGGATTAGGTCCATGAATAAGGACCCAATTGTGTTCGCGCTGGCTAACCCAATCCCGGAGATATGGCCTTGGGAGGCTAAGGAGGCTGGTGCCAAGGTAGTCGCCACAGGTAGGAGTGACTTTCCAAACCAGGTGAATAACTCACTTGTTTTTCCAGGCGTGTTTAGGGGCGCGTTGGATGTTAGGGTCAAGACCATAACTGATGAGATGATAATTGCCGCTGCCCAGGAGATTGCCAACTTCGTTGGTGATAAATTGAGCGAGGACAAGATATTACCAACAATGGAGGAGTGGGACTTCTATCCAAGGGTTGCTGCTGCGGTTGCTGTGAAGGCTGTGGAGCAGGGTGTTGCTAGGAAATCAACAGGTTGGAAGGAGGAGTATGAGAGGGCGAGGGAGATAATAGCAACGGCTAAGCTTATGATCGAGACACTCTTTGGCAAGGGCTTAATCAGGAATTTACTTGGCGATTTGGCTTAGGGCTATACAACATCCTTTATCTGCTCAAGTATTGCTATTACCTGTAAAAACACAACCCTACTAAAAAGTGGCATGTTGGGGTCTGCCAAGGCCTCGTCCAAAATACTTATTACGGTTGATGCCTTTAAGCCAGGGCTCATGTTCGGATCCATCAATATTCTAACAGCCTCGCTAGCCGACCTCCTAATATTCCTGGGTATTCCCATGTCCTGCACGACCCTGGTTAGGTAATAAAGGGCCTGCTTTATTCTCTCGTCCGTCTCATCCTTACTTAATCCGGGTGTTTGCTTGCTCGACATTTTCAATCACCAAGAAGGGTTATGTTATTGGAAATCGTTAATAACCAATATAAAAACATTTTTCCCGATTTATCTCATCACGTGGTATGGACTTATTCATATTTTTTCATGGTTTAGTTATGTATGAATTATTTGCTTTCCCTTGGGCATATTAATGATTAAGTGGTTTTTGTTTTTGTCCGTTCCTACGATAATTATGTGAAGTTATCGGCAATAAAGTAAACATTTTTATAACAAGCGAATGATTTTTAAATGAGACATGAAATACTTAGTTGATGTCAATAACGGAGGAGGTGGATCAGACGGATATTGAGATTTTGAAAATGTTGCAGGACGACTGTAGGGTAACGCTTGATGAGATGGCGAATAAGTTAAAGATCTCTAAATCCACTGTGTACTACAGGATAAAGAAGCTCGAGAGACTCGGTATAATACTTGGGTGCCATGCAAAGCTAAGTCCTGAGAAGATGGGTAAGGATTACGTAGCCATTATACTGGTTAAGGCGAAGTACGGACCTGGTTATCATGAGAAGGTTGGTCAAAAATTGGCTGAGATCACGGGAGTCACCGTTGTTTACTACATATTTGGTGAGTGGGACTTTGTGTTGCAGGTTAGGGCTAGCGGTAAGGATGAGATTCTTAGGATACTTGAGCAAATAATGAATATGGAGGAGGTCGAGAGGACGTCAACGTTGATCGTGGCCAAGGTCATTAAGGAGGATCCCAGACTACCCATTTAGGATTGAGGCAGGAATTAAAGTGCCATTAAAATCCACGATGAGGTAAGTTTAAGATAAGCACTTTAGTGTTAGTTCTTAATGGAATTAACATTTTGGTTATTAGACGTAACCTACGGGGTTGTGGGCAACACACCCGAATTGAGGTTATTCGGCATTACCAACAATGATAAGAGAGTGCTGGTCCTGGATAGGTCATTCAGACCCTACTTCTACGTATTACCCTCAGGGGATCCAAGCACCGTTTTGGCAAATATTAAGCGTAAGCTTGAGGGTAGGGTGTTGGGTGTCGAGCTTGTTAAGCGTAGGTTGTTTGGTGGTGAGGTTGATGCCATCAAGGTTACGGCAACAATACCCGAGAAGGTTAGGGAGCTCAGGGAGATCGCTGCGGAGATACCCGGCGTCAAGGATGTGCTTGAGGCAGACATCAGGTTCTCGCAGAGGTACTTACTCGACATGGGTGTTAAGCCCAGCAATTGGGTTGTTGTTGATCAGTGTGAGGAGGTTAAGGGTAATTACCAAGTCGACCTGGTCTGTCTGGCTAAGACGAGACCTAGGATGATTGAGGAGCACAAATTACCAAACTTCAGAATCATTGCGTTGGATATTGAGGTTTATAATCCAAGGGGTATGCCGAACCCTGATAGGGATCCCATAATAATAATATCTACAATGACTAAGGAGGACGGCATCAAGATGTTCGTTGCTGACGATAGTAAGAACGACGCTAAGATAATTAGGGAGTTCGTGGATTACCTGAGGAAGTACGACCCAGACATCATCGTTGGTTACAATAATAACGGCTTCGATTGGCCATACCTGGTAAATAGGTCATCTAGGGTTGGTGTTAAACTCACGATATCGAGGATGGGAAACCCACCCGAACCCAGTGTCTATGGTCACTGGTCGGTGATTGGTAGGGCTAATGTGGACCTTTACAACTTCATTGAGGAAATGGGTGAAATTAAGGTTAAGAGCCTTGGATAGGGCTGCGGAGTTCCTTGGTGTCATGAGGAGGGATGAGAGGGTCTTAATACCTGGGCATAGGATCTATGAGTATTGGGACGACAAATCAAAGCGCGACCTCCTCCTTAGGTACGCCAGGGATGACGTGGTTAGTACTTACGGCCTTGCCGAGAAGTTATTACCCTTCGCAATACAGTTATCCTCAATCTCAGGTCTACCGCTTGATCAGGTTGGTGCATCAAGCGTTGGCGCCAGGGTTGAGTGGATGATATTCTACGAGGCAGTCAAGAGGGGTGAGTTGGCACCTAATCGTGAGGAGAGGCCGTACGAGACATATAAGGGTGCTGTTGTACTAGAGCCAAGGCCGGGTCTTCATGAGGACATTGCTGTAATAGACTTCTCCAGTATGTATCCGAGCATAATGATGAAGTATAATGTCTCGCCGGACACCTTGGTGATTGGTGATTGCAATGATTGCTATGTGGCTCCCGAGAATAACTACAGATTTAGGAAAACGCCAGAGGGATTATACCCAGGCCTGCTTAGGGTTCTGGTTGAGAGTAGGCGTAAGGTTAGGGAGTTAATGAAGAATTACCCAGAAAACAGCCCTGATTGGGTTCTACTCAATGAGAGACAGAGGGCGCTTAAGGTAATGGCCAACGCAATGTATGGCTACTGCGGTTGGTTGGGAGCTAGGTGGTATAGGCGTGAGGTCGCCGAGGCCGTGACAGCGTGGGGTAGGAACCTACTTAAGACCGTGATTGAGAAGGCGAGGTCCTTAGGCTTGCCGATAATTTACGGTGATACGGACAGTCTGTTCGTTAAGAACATAGGCGATAAGGTTGATGCATTAATAAATTACATAAATAATGAGTTGGGTTTCGACGTTAAGGTTGATAAGGTCTACAGAAGGGTTCTATTTACGGAGGCCAAGAAGAGGTATGTTGGGTTGACAATAGATGGTGAGGTGGATATCGTCGGTTTCGAGGCTGTTAGGGGTGATTGGGCTGAGGTGGCTAAGGATGTCCAGGAGAATGTTGCTGAGATCGTACTTAAGACAGGTGATGTGGGTAAGGCTGTTGCGTATGTGAAGTCGATCATCGATAAGTTGAAGGCGTTCCAATTCGATATTGATGACGTCATAATATGGAAAACCCTGGATAAATCGTTGAATGAGTATAAGGTACTAACGCCTCATGTTGCAGCAGCTAAGCAATTGATTGAGGCGGGTTATAAGGTTGGTAAGGGTGATATGGTTGGTTACGTAATAGTTAAGGGAGGTGGTGCAAAGCTTGCGTATAAGGTCAAGCCCTACATACTCATTAAGGACATTAGGGAGATAGATGTTGATTACTATATTGAGAAGCAGGTAATACCAGCCGCCATGAGGATACTCGAAGTCCTAGGCGTTAAGGAGTCACAGTTAATGGAGGGCAAGGCTGGCAAGTCAATACTCGATTTCTTCCAGTAATCGTTGATACCCTGGCGTTGACGTAAAACGAAACCAAACAATGGTTTTACGTCAAACTATGATTACTTACTAGCCTTGCTTAGGTACTCATCTATAGTTAGTATTAACATGTCGGTGGGGACCTTCGCTATGTTACCTACCCTCGACATTAATAGTAACTTAACGCCCTTGTTAGACGCCACATCAACAAGCCTCTGTGTGCATACGCCATCGAAGATCACGGCATACGCATTAGGTAACTGCTGTAATGTATCCACTAGATCCCTAACCGGTATCCTCTTGATCTCATTCCAGTGATCATCATATATTACGGCCTCTAACGTACCACTTAGCTTCTTCATCTCCTCAATTACGTTTTGTAGGCAGCTGTGGTAGTTCAATACTTGGTTGTTGTGGTTGGGTTGTTACCTGCGTTGTTTGTACTTGCACAGGTTGCGCTGGTTGTGGTGTTACCTGTATTGGTTGCGGGGTCTGTGGTTGTTGTTCCTGAACAGGCACCTCAACAGCCTGGGCCTGCGGTACCTCCTGGGCCTGCCTTGCCTCCTCTATCAACTTCCTCTCCCTCTTTTCGAGACTAGCCAGGTACTCCTCAGCAGGTACCTTATTCCTAAGTGCCTTTGTTATCTCCTTTGCTGTCAATTGCTCAACCTCCTTACCTGGTGGTGCCCTGGCTATGTAATCAATATCCGCATACTTAAGCAACTCCCTGAGCAGCATCTCCCCTCCCCTGTCGCCATCGACAAAGGCTATCGTAGTCTTCTTCTTACTCAACTCAATAACGGTCTTCGGAATACCACCACTTGAACCGCCAAGCCCAATTACGTTCCTAAAGCCGTGCTTAACCAGGTTAAGTACATCAGCCCTGCCCTCCACAATGATTATGGTGTCAGCAGTATCAACCTCAGGGCCTGCTGGTAATTTCTCTGGGCCGTACTCGGCAACCTCGGTCTCCCTAATGCTCTCCATGAACTTCGTAATTAACTCCTTAGTGTCTGGTAATGTCTCATGCTCAACGAACTTCAGCAACTCCCTGGCTCTATCGAATACTTTCTTCCTCTTTTCCTCCCTTAGATCCTTAATCTCTGTGACCTGGATCTTTGCGTTGTATGGGCCAACCTTATCCACGGTCTCTATCATGGCTGCCACAAGGGCTGTTTCGTACCTATCCAGGTTCGATGGTATGTAGACCTTACCAACGGTCTTATCACCCTTATACTCAGCCTCAACCTCAATCCTCCCAATCCTTCCACTCATCTGTAACTCCCTTAGATCTAGCTCATTACCGAGCAACCCCTCGGTTTGGCTAAACAAGGCACCTATTATGTCGTACTTCTCCACAGTACCTTGAACCTCCACATTCGCAACTATCAAGTACTTTAGCTACTATGGTTAAGGGCTCCCATTTACGACACCAACTAACTCATGACTAACCGGATTAAAATAGTTTCTCTTTAGTAAGATACAGGCACCAAAGGACAAGGTTATTTAAACGGGTAGTTACCCCAATGCACGTGTCCACAGACCTAATAAAATTTATGAAAACTTGGTAGTATTGCCAGGGATGCTCTTAACTACGCATTGTCGATAGTTGAGCCCGGGGTACCAATACTCGAGCTTTGCGGGAAGATAGAGGATAGGATAAGGCAAGGCGGTGCAAAACCAGCGTTTCCAGCAAACATTGGGATTAATAATGTTGCGGCCCATTACACGGCCACGGTTGGGGATAGCTCGGTAATACCCAAGGGTTCAATCGTTAAGATAGACATTGGAGCCCACATAGATGGTTACATAGTGGATACGGCAATCACGGTATCGTTCAACCCAATGTATAATCAATTGATCAAGGCCGCCGCGAAGGCTCTCGAGGCTGCGCAGTTGAGTATGAAGCCGGGAGTAACAATGTTCATGGTTGGGGCACAGATCGAGAGGGCGATAAGATCCTTTGGGTTTAAGCCCATTGAGAATTTGAGTGGTCATTTGATAAGGAGGTATGAGTTACACGCTGGGAAGTCAATACCTAACTACGACAATGGTGATAGGCAGAGGATACTAGAGGGTGAGGTGTACGCGGTGGAGCCGTTCTCGACAAACGGGGCTGGTTACGTGGATGATTCACCGCAAGTCACGATATATAGACTAATGAAGAATCCCAAACCCAAGGATCCCCATTACGACGTTCTCGCGTATGTAGCCAGTGAAATAGGACCACTGCCGTTCACACCAAGGTGGTTGGTGCCTAGGTTCGGTGATGCGGTCGTTAGTGTGGTGGATAAACTATACAATAAGGGCTACGTCTATGGTTATCCAGTGCTTGTTGAGCATGGTAAAGGCTTGGTGGCTCAGGTGGAGGATACGTTCATAATAACGAGGGATGGAGCAATACCCGTGGTTAACGTACTCTCACTACTAAAGTGAGCGTTACCTCCCAAACCTCCTCTCCCTCCTGGCGTACTCATCAAGTGCTTGCTTTAGGTCCTCCTTCGTTATCTCAGGCCAATACTTATTCAATACGTATATCTCGGAGTAGGCTGTTTCGTAAAGTAGGAAGTTGCTTAACCTATATTCTCCCCCCGTCCTTATCACCAGGTCTGGTTCGGGATGTGGTTCATCGTTCAGGTATAGGTAATTAAATAGTGTGTCTTCGTTGATATCGTTCATACCCAATTTCCCACTATTGAAATCAACGATTAACTTCCTAACGGCATCAATAAGTTCCTGTCTGCCTCCATAAACCACTGCCAGGTTTAGGTAGTGGTCTGAGTAGTCCTCGGTTGCTCTCTCGGTGAGTTCTATTTCTCTACGGATATCCTCAGGCAATAACCAGGTCCTACCTATTACCCTCACCCTAACCCTATTCCTATGTATCCTCTCATCCATCCTTACTTTAATCAATTTCTCCTTGAGTAATCTATACAAGAGCTCTAGCTCAAACTTCGACCTACCCAGGAAATTCTCCGTGGATAGTACATAGACTGTCACAATCCTTATGCCGAAATCCAATGACCACTCTAGAAACTCCTCAACCTTGTTAGAACCAATCCTATAGGCCTCCACTATTGATAATCCCATTTTCCTAGCCCACCTCCTATTCCCATCTGGTATAACGCCTATGTGCATCGGCAGTGAACTCATCATTAGCCTTATGCGTTATTATGGAATTTCATCTTATTTTAAAGTTATGCGTTACCAAGCCGCGGTGCTTGGTACGTAATAAATTAATACTTGCACAACCTCGGCTCTATGGGAACTAATGAGGGTCTTGGTGCTAGGAATTGATGGTTACCTAGGTTGGGCCTTAACACTTAGGTTGATTAGGAGAGGGCATGAGGTTTTTGGAATTGATAATTTCTACACAAGGAAGGCTGTGGCCGAGGTTGGTTCCGACTCGGCACTTCCGATACTGTCCATGAAGGATAGGATTAAGGCTATTGAGGAGGTTTTCGGAACCAAGATCGGGTTTGTGGAGGGTGACGTAACTAACTATGACTTAGTCAAGAAGGTAATTAGTGAGTTCAAGCCTGACGCCATAGTTCACTTCGCTGAGCAGAGGTCTGCGCCGTACTCCATGATCGACGTGGAGCATGCCAAGTATACAATAATTAATAACCTAACATCGACATTAAACGTAATCTACGCAATTAAGGAGCTTGGTAAGAACATACATTTGCTCAAGATGGGTACGCTCGGTGAGTATGGTTACCCAACCTTCAGGATACCAGAGAGCGCGTTTGTTGATGCTGTGATTCAGGGTGTTAGGGATAGGATTGTTGTGCCCAGGTGGGGTGGTTCTTGGTATCACTGGAGTAAGGTCTTCGATTCATACATACTACTCTACGCCAACAAGCTTTGGGGCTTAACAATAACAGACTTCCACCAAGGGCCTGTCTATGGTACGAGGACTGAGGATATTGTTAGTGAGGAGTTATTCACGAGATTTGATGTTGATGACGTGTGGGGCACGGTGATAAATAGG
>LOCH01000006.1:10009-13333 GCA_001516765.1 Vulcanisaeta sp. MG_3
CCGCTTGAGGATACGGTTAGGGCTTTGGCTGCGTTAATAGAGAACCCGCCGAAGGATGGTGAATTCAGAACCGTGCATCACTACAGGGAGATAAGGACTTTGAATGAGATGGCGGAGTTGGTTAGGAGAGCCTCTAGACAGATCCTTGGTTATGAACCAGAGATTGCGCATTTACCGAATCCTAGGGTTGAGCCTGAGGAGGATCTATCCTATGAGCCTGAGAGGAAGGTGTTAGCCCGTTTAGGTATTTATGGGTTGACGAGGGTTATGGATGAGGAGGTCGCCGTAATGCTCAAGGACCTGGTGCCTTATGTGGATAGGGTTAGGAGGATAGAGGCGTTGTTCAAGCCCAGGGTCAGGTGGAGAGATTAGTGTTGAAAATAAATTAATACTAGTCAGTACTGCCGTAATTGATGAGATTACTCTTCATACATGCAGAGGACTTCTCATACCAGGTTAGGGATAAGGCTGTCGAGAACCCGGAACCATTAACGCCAGACCTGGAGAGGGGCTCTGCGAAGAACGTGCTTGTGGTCTTCATGAGTGTTGAGGAGGGTGATAGCGAGGATCCGAGTTATATAAGCTATGTTACTGACCAAATACTCGATGTGTTAAATAGGGTTAAGGCATCGCAGGATAGTCCTATACCCGTATGCGCACCTAAGCCCAAACCTGGCAAGCCCCAGTAAGGCGTTGGGCGTTTTATTGGCGGTTTACAACAACCTCAGGGAGAAGTCCCCAGTGCCGGTCTCAAGGGCACCCTTTGGTTACTACAAGGCGTTTGATATAAAGTGCTATGGCCACCCACTATCGGAGTTAAGCAAGTCCCTGAGCCCAACCATGGTTACCACCCAAGCTAAGCAGCAGGTGGTTAGTAAGGATTACTACGTGGTACTGACACCCAATGGGGAGGAGTACGATGCAACAAAGTATCAGTTCAAACCCGGCGAAGAGGACTTAATGGCGCTTGTTGAGAAGGAGGTATTGAGGAAGGAGCTTGAGGGTGGTGGGGGAGCCTAGGTACATTGATTACTGCCGTAAGTTCGGTTTTGAGTGGGAACCGATGAGTGATGCCGGCCATATGAGGTATGGACCGGCTGCAACGTTAATGATGGAGCTTGTTGAGGATTACGCATGGAAACTAGCGAATGAGTTGGGGATTCCTGTCTTCAAGATTAGGGGTACCAACATGTTTAGCCGCGGCGAGAGGCTTATTGATGAGCATGCCAGGTTGTTAACGAGAGGATGTACACAATCGAGGGTGATAGGGACGAGTTAATCATGAGGTACGCAGCCTGCTTCCAACAATTCGCCATGATAAGGGATTGGGTCCTGAGCTATAAGGATATACCCGTGGGGATGCTTGAGGTGGCTGATAGCTATAGGTATGAGCAACCAGGCGAGACGGTGCTGTGCTTTAGGTTGAGGAGGTTCTACATGCCAGACCTACACATATTCACAAAGGATCTAAATAATGCCATGGAAGTTGCGCTGAAGCTTCATGAGATAATATTTAGGGAGATCAGGAGGTTGGGTAGGGATTACGTGAGCCTCTACAACGTGACCAAGCAGTTCTACGATGAGCACAGGGACTACCTAATCGAATTAGCTAGGCGCGAGGGTAAGCCAATACTCGTGAGGGTAATGCCCGAGCAGAAGTACTACTGGGTCCTAAATGTGGAGTTCCATATAGTTGATGAGTTAAGGAGACCTAGGGAGATAGCCACATTCCAATTTGACGTAGGTAACGCCCAGAGGTTCGGTATAAAGTACATGGGCGAGAACGGTGAAGTGAAGTACCCAGTCATCATACACACGGCAATACTAGGCAGTGTTGAGAGGTACATATACGCACTCCTTGACACGGCAGCAATCACGGAGTCAAAGGGCGGAGTGCCCAGGCTACCGACGTGGGTTGCTCCAATACAGGTCAGGGTAATACCAATAGGTAAGGATCACCTACAATACGCCAATGACATAGCCTCAAAGCTTGAGGATAGGATGATTAGGGTGGACATCGATGATCGGTTCGACGAGACACTCGCGAAGAGGATTAGGGACGCAGAGACCTTCTGGGTACCATACATAATCGTGATTGGGGACAGGGAGGTAAAGACTGGAAAACTGAGCGTCAGGGCGAGGGGCGCACAGAAGGTCGTGGAGATGGGGATTGACGAGTTGATAAACAGGATTGAGGAGGAGATTAAGGGCTACCCAAGAAGGCCACTAACAATGCCCAAATACCTAAGCAAAAGGCCCTCAGGCATATTATCATAAAGCAATCAGAACTCTTCCCAATCATCACGGCATCAGGCAGCAGCCCTTATCTTCACCGAGATTCATAAATTTACTAGGAGAAAATAAAATGTTTCTGCGCTTCTAGGTACATGCCTGCATAAAGTGCTCTCTAGTCATCTAAGGTTAATTCCTCTAATCTCTTTGTATATTCCCCTAGGCTTTCAATTAATGAGTTTATGATCATTTCAACACCCTTTCCACAGGCTTTTAAATTGTGTTTCATGTATTTTCAATTTTTCGGTAATCTACCACGAAGTCCAGGCAAATGCCCATCATCCTCAACCATTGTCTAGAGTAGAATTCCTCATCATCGTAAAACACGACCTTACCGTTGAGGATCTTTAAAACCAATGCACATGGTAGGTCATCGAAGAGGTTTAAGGGTACTATGTCTATCATATCCTCCCTAACATTTAGGTGCTTTGATAGGGCATAAACTAGGTCAGCTATGTACTCAAGTTTAAAATCGGAAAAGTAAACCGCAAAATCCCAATCCCACCTAAAACCCTTGCCAGTAACTCTTGAACCGAAAAGTATCGCAAACCTAACATTGTGTACTTTCCAAGGGAAATTTGATAGATCCATGAGATCAATTCTCCCAACCAGCTTTTAAATGCTGTGTTGCCTTGAGAGTTACGTTAAGAATTTGTGGATTTAATGAATGAAAATAATGATTTTTATTGTTTTAATTTAGAGACCTTAATATTGTGCTTAGCCTGATGTACCATACCATGGCGCCCACTTCATCCAAATCAAGGCATGTTCAAAGATTGTACTTATCCCTATAAATAACGCGAGTATTCCAGGAAGTATTGGGAGTATCATGGCGATCCTGAAGTTGAATGCGTGAGGATGGGTTATTTTATGATTGATAGTGCCATGCCTAGGATTAGGAATACTGTGAGTACTGGCGAGCTTGCCTTGAACATGCTCCAGAATACATCCCTGTTAGGCTTAATCATAGCTTTAATACTATAGTAACCGCTCCACGCGGCTGTGGCTAGTAGTATTACGAGGCCTATTATG
>LOCH01000007.1 GCA_001516765.1 Vulcanisaeta sp. MG_3
TGCCCTACGCATTAATACTTGCTGTGCTGCTTGGTGTTGGTAGGTTCGTAACAACACCAATGCAGTCATCGTTAATAGCGGTTTCGGTGGATAGGAAGTTCGTATCCACAGCCACAGCTGCCGCGAATACGCTTTGGCAATTGAGTGGTATCCTTGCCCCGTACATGACGTACCTACTGGCATCAATGTATGGGATGAAGATTTCTATAGTCCTGTCATCACTAATGCTACTAATCTCATTAATACCCTACTCCCTAGTGAAGATAAGGTAAGCTTTTGACTTTAACCGTTTATTAAGTGCTTATTACTTCGGCTGGGACTGGGCGCATTTGCCTAATGCCTTCAATAATGCGAGCGCTACCCCAAGGCCCATTTGCACGTCCTTATCGCCCATAGCCCTCCAGAGACCCATTAATCCTCCCACGGGCTTAACGTTGGACAAATCGACATTCTTACCTAGGCAACCACCCATGTCCTGTACCATACCCTTAAGCCTCAGTACGTCCTGCGTATCTAATTTATCCATGGCCTGCAGACCTCCGTCGACCAGTATTGACACTAACCTAAATACAGCAGGGTCTTGGAACAGGTACTGCAGAACCTCCTCAAACCTATTAACTACAAGCATCAGTGCATCAATTACACCACTACGCTTTAGCTCAATGAGTTGGTCAAGGAGGCCCTTTATTTCGTCTATATTCTCCACGAGTATGTTCAATGCATCAGCTAACTTCTCATCGGGGCTCTTTTCGACTTGTTGTGCCTGGGCCATGCCGATCACCTCACATTGTTGTTGCTAGCCAGGTCTTATAAAATAAATCCTTTATTAACCTACCCAGGGGCGACGTTAATATGCTATAGCAACTACCTATCCACATGGCCTTATTATTATTGAGGTCAAGCTTAACGTCGCAGTTAAACATCATGCCGAAATCCCCGTAGTCGAGTGCGCACGCCATCGCGGTTATTTGCGCTGGGTCGACAGGTTCACCAAGTAATTCACCACTTATTGCAGCGGCGCTTGCGAGTGCTGTGAAGTGCACTGGGACGCCGGCTGTTGGTAATCCTATGTATGGCATTGAGTGCTCGCCAGGTAGGTAAACATCGTCGTACTTAAGGCTCCTACCTGTATACACATTTACAGCGGTCCACTTACCCATTGGTGTATCGGCAACCAGTGGTGTCCCTTCGAAAGGCTTTGGTAGCCTGGCCGGTGGTACCACTATTAATAGGTCGTACTTCACCTTATCATTCGATAAAACCACGACCTTCTCCTTATCATCCACGGTGACGGGCTTGGCACCACCAATGTACCTAATGCCCTTCCTGGCGAAGGTCTCCTCGGTTATCTTAACGGCTTCGGGACCGAGGGGCTGTATTGGTCTTTCGAATGGGTGTATTAACGTTATCTCAACCCTATCCCTAATCCCCCTCTTCCTAAATATTGTGTCGAGTTGTGACACCATCTCGAAGGGATAAACACCGCACCTATAGATTGGCTCTGGCGTGAATAAAACAACCCTACCACCACTAAAGGATCTAAGGGCTTCCTTAAGCTTCAACGCACCCTCCAACGTAAAGTTATGGTAACCCACCCCCAGGTTGTAGGATTGGAAGTCGAAGTCAACGCCCAGGCTAGCGAGTAAGTAATCGTAATTGAACTTACCCTGGTCAGTCTCGACAACCCTATTGTCAGGGTCTATCTTCGTTACCTTGGCCTTGACGAACTTAACACCTCTCTTGCCTAACAACGATAGCGGCAACTGGGCGGCGCTTGGTTCTATATCGCCTAGCGCTATGTTGACAAGGAGCGGTGGTAGTAGGTAGTAATCGGTATCATTTATTATTGTTATTTCCGCATCAACCCTACCCCTCAATCTCTCAGCCATTCTTTTAGCGGCAACAACACCGCCCACACCACCCCCTAGGACAAGGATTTTCTTTGGCACGATAAACCTAGAGCGAGCGCCACTATTTAAGCATTATTATTAACTTTGGTAAGAATAAAATTAACCTTATTGAATTCCATTGAATTCTAATGTATTTATTTTTATTTATGTAAATTGATTTTTATTTTACCAAGCATGAATTCAGGAATTAGTGTTTTTAAGTCGTTAGAAAGAACTTACTGTGGTGATGATGGATCAACAGACGGATCTGATTGGTGACGATGGAGGTGATTTCTGATGATCGTTAGAAGCATTTTTAAGCGCTTGGTTAATGCTGAGTTGTTGCATGAGCTTTAGAACTCTTTTTACGATATCACTTAGGAACTTGGGTAGTAGGAGGACTAGGGCCGTATTAACGATGCTTGCGATAATATACAGCGTGGCTCTCATGATAACCCTGGAGACTATGACGTACGGCTTTAAAGTGGCTGTTGTGAGTGAGGTTGAGAATATATTACCGACGGATTTGATGGTTTACTCAGACAGTGTATCAATACCCGAGACCGTGGCCCAGGTAATAGCCAAGCTTCCTCATGTTGCTTACGTAGTTCCCGCAATAATAATCAGTACGGCGCAGGTCAATGGACAACCCGTAACACTGATTGGAATACCTAGTCAATACTTCTCGTACTTTGATGTACGTATGGAAAGCGGCTCCCTCCCGATGAGTAATGGTGAGGCCATAATTCAGGATACCCTGGCGAGTAAGGATGGCATTGACATTGGTGATACGATTTATGTCCAGGTTTTAACGGGTATTCAGGGAGGTACGGAGATAATACCGCTTAAGGTCACGGGGACCTTTAGTAGTATATTGGGTAGTTTCCTGGGCTTCCACCTAAACATGGTCGTAACATCGATAGGCACATTGCAAAGCGACTTGAGCGATGAGGGCTTTGTCAATGCCATGTTCATAAAATTACTAAGGAGGATCCAGCATACCTCAACCAATTAGCCACGGCACTCAGTGAGTACTTCCCAAACGCGGATGTTTATGAGCAGAGCACGGTCCTGGCCTCTATATCCAATGCGGTGTCCATGATAAACCTCTTCTTCATAGTAATAATTGCGCTAAGCCTAATCGTTACGGGGCTTAGTGTGGCTAATACGGCTATAATGAATGTTAGGGAGAGGACTAGGGAGATAGGCATACTAAAGGCCCTGGGTGCGTCTAATAGGCAGGTGATCTTGATATTCCTCCTTGAAATCCTCATAATGAGCACCATAGGCTCGGTTGTGGGCATAGCGTTGGGCATAGGCGGTGCCTACCTAGCTAGGTACATAATGATTAAGCTGAACTTGCCAATAATAATACCCGTAATACTACTCCCGACACTCTACGCTTACTCGCTGGTTATTGCTGTGGCAACGTCAATTGTTGCGTCGATACCATCATTAATGACTATAACGAAGATAAGGCCTATGGAAGTCCTGAGAATTGAGTAGTGGAGGCGAGGTTTACGAGACCAGGTCAAGGCCCTCACTAAGCCTGAAATCAACCCTATACCTAACACCCAACTCCTCACCCTCAAGAAGCTCCCCGAACAGCCTCTGCGGTGTTGCGTCGGTTATTCTAACCTTAACGAAGGCGCCTATGTAGGCTTTCCTAACGGCTATTGGTTTGTAATTATATGAACGAACAACGTAATTCTCACCCTTAAAATCAATCTCACTAACTATACCCCACAACTCCCTACCAATAAATAACCTATTCCTCTCGAAAGCAACCCTACTAAACACCTCAGTGGCTATCTTACTTCTCTCCTTCTTAACCTGCTCAGGCACCTGCTCCATGTACGCGGCTTCTGTGAATGGTCTACGGCTATACCTGGCCAGGTTAACCTTATCTATACCCAACTCCTCAATCAACTTAACACTAGCCCAGAAATCCTCATCGGTCTCCCCTGGGAAACCAACTATGATGTCTGTGGCTATTGTGGCGTCCGGTATTGTGGTTCTAATTTTCCTAACAATGTCCCTGAACAATTCAACGGAGTACTTCCTCCTCATAAGCATCAGCACACGATCACTACCACTCTGGACTGGTATGTGGAAGAACCTGTAAACTCTCCAATCACCCTTAACAACATCTATGAGCCTATCAATAATTTTACTAAGTTCTAGGGGTTCCATCATACCCAACCTCACCATGTACCTACCATCAACACTCCTCAACAACTCCTCAAGTAGGTCAACCAGGTCATACCCCCTATCGCGGCCGTAAGCACTGATTTCCTGACCTGTTAGGTATATTTCACGGGCACCTCTACTTACGGCATCCCTAACAGCCCTGATTATGTCATCCTTACCATAACTCCTCACTCTACCAAACCCCATCCTACCAATCTTAGTAACACAAAAGCTACAATTTCCTAAACAACCAACCTGAATGGGCACCACGTATCTATGACCATGAAGCTCGGGGTAGTAGGTGGGTAGGTACGTCATTGGTCTGTCATCGAATACGTACATATCCAAATCCCCATTGACTACCCTATCTATCGACTCTACGCCGTGCGACGTCACGAGGATGGCGTTAGGTACTACGTCCTTAATGGTGGCCGGCCTAACCCTAGTTAGGCAACCGGCAACAACCACCTTCTTGTTAGGATACTCCTTACCCAATTTACCCAGTAATTTCAACTCATTCCTCTCGGCCTCCTCCCTGACGGCGCATGTATTTACGATAATCACATCGGCTAAGTCGATATCCTCAACGTACTCCCAACCCAACGCCTTAAGCCTACTAATCATTATATCACTATCAGCCTTATTCAACCAACATCCAAAGGTGATCACGCTAAATCTACTGACCATAAACAATCATTAGTGGAGAGTAACGACCTTATAAACCTAAATGCGTGTGGCATTACTTTTTAAGGGGGTTACCAACCACTTGTGTGGGTGAATGGTAATACTGCTGATACTGCATATAATATTGGCCGTACTCGGTATGGATCCGAAGATGCCCATATCCGTGAACAACATCACCTGGTACTACGGAACCTACGCGGAAGTTATTAATAATAATACCAGTATTTATAATGGGGTTGGTATAAATGCCACGGTATCAATAAGCACCACAAACAATTTACAAATCCCAATAAACGCAACATACACGCTCAACGTGGGTAGTAGCACGGAGACGATTACGGAAACCCTGCAACCCGGCGTTAATATTGTAAAATATGACGGCGCCAGCATTAGGCCAGGGTGTCTATAATGCATCCCTAACCATATCAGCTGTCGGTTACTCATTGACGTACTACTTCACGGTATCCTACCTAACACCGGGGATTGTGATAAGCACGACAACCACCATGCTCTATAGTGGATTGCCACAGCAAGTGGTTATAAGTATAGGTAATTCAACGCCAATACCCATAACTTCGATCTCCATGGCCGTAACGGGGATAAATGCCCTAGTCAGCACTGGAGTCATAAGCGCTAAACCACCAACTAACGTGAGCATAACGCTTACACCCGGCTCTTACCTCCTAAATAACGCATCACTCATTGTCAGAGCAACGTACATTGATGCTGGCGGATACACATGGAGTTCTAACTATACCTTGACGATACCAATAGTTCAGACTCCGGTGACGTTAACGGTTAGTATGCAATCATACACTGCTAGTTACGGGAGTACCTTACCCATAACAATAACTGCAAAGACTCCGATAGGGCCACTTCAAAACCAGCCGCTGAATATTTATGTTGATAACAATTACGTAACAACAGTAACGACGAATAATGTAGGCATTGCCCAATACGCATTACCCATTAATTACAGTGTTGGACCTCATACATTGATGATATCGTTTACGAATGCAACATATTTTCAAAGCGCCACTGTTAACTATACGTTCACCGTCGTGCCAGGTACCGTTTATATAACGGCTTATGTAAACAGTACAAACATTACCTATGGTAATGCGGTGAGCATGAGCATAGCCCTTTCACCCCCAATAACCGGTGGTACATTAACGATTAGTTACGTGGTCAATGGAACATCATCGATTATAGGCAGTTATACACCCATTAACGGTAATGTACAGGTTACATGGATACCGCCACAGGCTGGCGTGTATGTAATAACCATTTATTACCAAAACCCACCCAACTATCTACCAAGCTCGACAAATATGACGCTGACGGTTAACAAGGCTTCGTGCACCATCTCAATAATAATAAATGGGACGCCCGTGGTCTTTCACGACGTATTAATAATAGGGCGTATGAATCCTACGATAGTCAATGCCAAGGTCAATGTGGTAATAAGTGGACGTAATTACATAACGAGTGGGGTCATGTACATAAACTCGAGCGGCCTTGGTGAGTACGTATTCACACCACAATTTCCTGGTAATTATGAGGTGTTGGTGAGTTGGCCTGGGGACATTAATTATGAATCATGCCAAGCAGATTACGTCCTGGACATTAATAAGGCATCGCTGAAAATGAATGTAGAGGAGAATAGAAACTTGATCGCAATGGGTGGTAATGTGGTGTTTACCATAGACCTGATCACAGACATACCAACAAACTACATTAGTGGTAACATAACAATAATGATAGAGAGTGATAGAGGAACCGTAAATGTACTAACGATACCAATTAAAGGTACGCATCTAGTCGCTACCGTACCATTCTATGAGGCAGGTAGTTACAGGGTAATAATTATGTACCCAGGTAATGATTATGTGAACTCCACGAAATATGGGCCATACTACGTAACCGTACTGCCCGGCATGTTGGGAATACCCTGGTACATCTTCATTGCCTACCTAGTACCTTTAGGCTTGGGCGCAGCTCTTGGGATGCTCGTGAGCCGTAAAATCATTAGACAATAATATTTATCCTAACCATCAAGCTCATGAATCACCCTAGGTAGTTCATAAACACCCCTTATTACTATCCTTGTTGGGAAATCCTTGGCCCACGTAGCAACCCCTATGTTTATCGTACCTAGGCCATTAACCATCAATATATCCCTAGGGTGATCAGTAACGTAGGCAACAAAACGCGGTTCCAGGTTAAGCATGTTAAGGGCCCTTTTAATTAGATCAAATTTGTCGTGCCCAGGCCCTAAATCACCAAGCGATACACAACCCTCTATTAACTCCTTAAAACCATAGTGTTTAAGTTCATCATCCATGCGCCAGCACTCCAACTCCCTACCTGTCGCTATCATAAGCCTCTTACCCATGTTGCGGAGCGTGCGTAGGGCATCCAATACGCCAGGGAATACCTCGCCATAACTTCTCCTGTTTATGTACTCTAACCAACAATTATGCCAGAACCAGTAATTCCTGGATAAATCATGCAGAACCTCACTTAATGATGGATCTCTATAGTAAATACTCAATAAGTGATTCGTATCATCACTTATCATTACGCCATACCTAGCGGCACAATCCCTTAGTATGGCTAGGAACTTGGGTAGTGTATTAACAAGTGTCATATCTAGATCTAGTATTAATGCCTTGATGACCATAAGGGAGTATGTCTAATCCCTGACTAATTAATAAACCATTCTGTATAGAGCGAGGGCAATGTATATTAAATTCCCAGTTAATTACTTAATGCGATATCTGTGGGTAGGCTCAGGTATAGGCTTGAGGTGGTTCTTGAGAGGGATGGTAAGGTTATCATGGACAATATAACCGCTAAGCTCCTTGAGGCGCTTGAGAAGAAGGGGTCATTACTCTCTGCCGTTAAGGATCTTGGTATTCCCTATTCAAGGGCTTGGGAGTTAATAAATAGGCTGGAGAGCGGGGTTGAGGCTAAGGTTGTGAATCCCAGGAGGGGTTATAGAGGTGGTATGGTATTAACGGATGAGGGAAGGGATCTATTGAATAGGTACAGGTCAATAACCCAGAGGTATGTGTGGAATCCCAACGGTTCAGTTTGCGATACCGTTTACGCGGGTAGTGATGATTGCTTGGTTAGGGATGTGATTGAGGATATGAGGAATGAGGGCTACTGCATAGACGCGTATTGGGTTGGATCAATGGGTGGACTCAATATGGTGACCCTGGGACTAGCCGATATTGCCGGGATACACCTGGTCGACCCATCAAGTGGTGAGTACAATGTGCCTTACATAAGCTCGTTCGGTGCCTGGGATGGTGTGGTACTCATAAGGGGTTACCTGAGGCTCTTGGGCATAGTTCATAGACCTCACCTAAGCATTAGTGATATCACCGACATACTAGGCCTTAAGATGGTTAATAGGAACCCAGGATCGGGCACTAGGTTAGTGATTGAGTTGCTACTTAATGGTATTGCGGCGCAAACGGGCTATAGTGTCGATGAGTTGAGGAGGAACATTAGGGGTTATAATGATGTGGTTAAGACCCATGTGGAGGTCACCGAGAAGATTGTTAGGGGTATTGCGGATTACGGCATTGCAACGGCAGGTCAGGCATTAACCATGGGATTAACCACAAGACCATTAGCCCTCGAGGAGTTCGATATAGTGGTGGCTAAGTCAAGCATTAACAAACCGACGGTTAGGGAGTTCATACGCAGAATAAGTAAGGTGAGCCCAAGACCTGGCTATGTGATGCTTAGGAGCACTGGTGAGGTTTACACGCCCTATTCTAGGTAGTCATAATCGCTACCGCCAACATAGATATTATGAAGGATCCTATATAGCGCATCGAGGCCTTCGCCGGTCTTCGCACTTACTGGTATTGGCTTGGGCATCGTGCCCACGGCCGTTAGAACATCCGTAATCCTCACACTTAAGTCAGACTCCAACTTATTGGCCTGACTGGATAGGAGTGTTTCCCTGAGTAGGTCTGTCTCCTCACTCCACTCGAGGATCTCATCAAGCGTTGACCTATCTAGTAAGTCGACCTTATTCATTACGTTGACCTGGGGCAGGTTAAACCTAAACTGGGTTGATAAGGCGAGCAGCATGGATGACACGTAACCACTGGGTGTTTGGGCCTGGGTCGCGTCTATTACGAAGACTACGGCTGACCTATCCATGCTAAGCCTATTTATGAGAAGTGAACCAACACTCCTAAACGCGAACAACTCCATCTGCCCTGGCGTGTCCACAAGCACGTAGTTGGCACCTATGTCCATGACCTGGCTCTTTATCTCTTGAGCCCTAACCGCGAGCATGTCTATGGCAGCTATTATAGAACTATTAGGTCCAAGCTTGTACTTCCTCATTAACTCCCTCGCAGAAACAACGTCCCTAATGTCTATGTCGGGTATGTAAGGTACGTACTCAGCAGCTGGATCTAAATTAACAATGGCTACATCATACTGGTTATTCTCAAGCCACTCGGCAAAACTATTGACAAGGGTGGTCTTGCCTGATCCTGCCGTACCTACTATGAATACGGTGAACATCCTCCCACAAATGAAATGCGTGGAATTGCTAATAAAATCTTTGCTAAACGCCGATATATAACGTGGAAATCAAAGCCCTAGTCGCCGCATCACTAAGAA
>LOCH01000008.1 GCA_001516765.1 Vulcanisaeta sp. MG_3
CCCCGGAGGGTGGTCCCGTTGTATGGGGGTCTCGATATCAAGGAGGTAATGGACCACTCAGCAAATAGTAGATTCCCTAATAGGGAGCTCGTGCTGTATAAGGATAGGTTCCTAACACCAGACGGCTTCGCCCACTTCAGACCTGTTAGGTACGTGGACAGGGTTAGGAATGGCTTGGTACTAATAACGGGCAGGGTGGTCACGCACTTCAACACAGACACACTAACTGGTAGGCAGGGGTTATCGAAGCTTGAGGAGGTTGTCTACATTAATGAGGAGGATGCGAGGAGGCTTGGTATTAGAGATGGTGACATGGTTAAAGTTGTTAGTGGGTGTGGCGAGGTTATTGTTAGGGCTAGGTTGAGTAGGGATGTTAAGGTTGGTCATGCGTTTATGGTGAACTCACTATCCATTACAAATAATGTGGTTTGTGATGAGTTGGATGAGGAGAGTAGGATACCGCTTTATAAGTCCACTGTCGTTAACATAACGCCAATTCATCCATAAGACCTACCTCACTAAAGTTAAAACAAACAATCAGTGAATCCTTAATTAAACTAGGATTAGGACTGACTGGACAATATGCGTGTGGTGATTATTGGAGGCGGTGCGGCTGGAATGAGCGCCGCATCTAGAATTAGGAGGTTGAAGGGTGATGCTGAAATCATAGTTATCGAGAGGACAAACATTATTAGCCACGCTCCCTGTGGAATACCCTACTTCCTCGCTGGATTTTTTGATAACTTCGAATTATTCATGCACTATACACCGGATTACTTCAGTAGTGTTAGGAAAATCAATGTTAGGCTTGGCGAAACAGCCGTTGAAGTTGGTGAGGGTTACGTAGTAACTAGTAGCCATAATAAGTTCGATTGGGATTACCTAGTGCTGGCTGTTGGTGCCTCACCATCGATACCCAATGTGCCCATTGAGGGTGAGCACGTCGTCACAATACACCATCCAGCCGATGCCATAAGAATTAGAGAGCTACTTAATGCCTCCAGGAGGGTTGGTATTGTTGGTACAGGTTATATAGCGCTTGAGGTCGCTGAGGCGGCTAGGTTTAGGGGTAAGGATGTGGTGATGATTGGCAGGTCAGGCTACCCACTACGTAAGTCATTGGATGAGGATATGGGTAAGTACGTAATCGATGAGTTAATCAAGCATGGGATAAACCTAAGATTTAATGAGAGATTACTTGAGATAAATAGGGATGGCGATAGGCAGGTAATAATAACTGACTCGGGTAAGTACGAGGTCGACCTCGTAGTTTTAGCCACGGGAATAAGGCCAAACATAGAGTTAGCTAAACAACTCGGACTTAGGATCGGTGAGACAGGCGCTGTGTGGGTTGATGAGCACATGAGAACTAGTCATGAACATGTATACGCTGCCGGCGACATAGCCGAGACTAGGCATGCCATAACGAATAAACCGTACTGGCATCCATTCGGCACAACGGCTAATAAGATGGGCTATGTAGCTGGTAGCAACATTGCTGGGTTTAGCATGAGGTTTCCAGGCGTTGCTGGTACGTCAATGACGAGGTTCATGAACCTATACATAGCAACCACAGGCTTGACGGAGGTGGATGCGAGGAGTTACGGCTTTAAGCCGGCGAGCACAGTAATCAAGTCCAGGATAAGGGCTAGGTACTACCCAGGCGGTGGTGATGTGATCATAAAACTCATAATCGATGAGAACTCACATAGAATACTCGGGGTTCAGGTTATAGGTGATGATGGATCTTACGTACTTGGGAAGGTTAATACAATAGCCGGCTTAATATTGAAGGGCGCCACCGTTGAGGACCTATTCTTCACAGACATGGCTTACCTACCTGCTGTAACCCAGGTTTGGGACCCACTGATCATAGCCGCAAGGCAGTTTCTCAAATCGTGACGTAATTCCCCTAAATTATATACAATTTTATGCTTTTATATTAATTAATATAGAATTTTATATTAATCCATGCTGTTATTTTGAATGCGCAATCATATGGCTATAACTTTTTGACGCAAAGCCACACCGTATTTAAATTATCGTTTTAATTCACCATACTTGATGACAGACCAAATACTGGGTGCACCTACTGTACTTAGGGTAATAACAGCCACTGGTGTACTGGCGCACCTGGCTTTGGCATCAAGCTTTCTGGGCACAATATTGATTGCTGTTGTCGCCGAGTACCTATACATGAGGTCGCACAATCAATTCTGGTTAAATACAGCCAGGGCTTTCTCTGTGGTGGCTACTATATTCTTTGGGGTCGGTGCGGCCTTCGGAACGCTCGTGGAGTTCGGCCTCGTTACGATATGGAGTAACTTCGTCTCATTAATTGGTGAAGCTATAGTCCTGCCTTTCTACCTAGAGTTGTTTGCATTTTTGATGGAGGTTATAATACTCCCGTTGTATGTGTTTACCTGGGGTAAGATAAGGAATCAAGCATTACATTGGGTAATAGGTATTGCGGCAGCCTTTGGTGGCTATTACAGTGCCTATAACATACTTGCGGTTATGGCCTCATTGAGCATGAGACCACCTGGTCTGGAGGTCATCAATCTCTATCAAGCCACTGGGCAGAACGTGGTTGGTCTAACGGATTACGTAGTCAAGTGGGCTAATCCTGCCGATGCCTGGAATATGTTCTGGTGGGGCGCCAATGTCTTCATATTCCATGGTATATTGGCAGCCGTAATATTTAGTTGGTCTGTTGTGGCGGCTATTTACCTGTACCTATACGTACGTGATAGGAAGCCCGAGAGGTTTATGATGCTTAAGGTTCTCGTACTAACCATTGCCGTATTAACGGCAATAGAGGGGTTCGTGCTAGGGCACTTCCAGGGTGAATTAGTTACTGATTTAGATCCGCTTAAGTTGGCGGCTCTTGAGGGCATGTTCTGGAGTGGACTTAGGGTTGACCCACTAACGAGTTTCCTTGCCTATGGCACATTCAACCACGCGTTCTGGGGCTACTATAGCTGGCCAGCGTCTGTGAGACCTCCTGACTTCGTATTTGTATTCTATTGAGTGTTCATGGTAATCTTTGGATTCCTACTTGGCGTGTGGACTGGAGCATTATCGCTCTGGTACTTATTTCCAGGCTTCTTCGGTCGTTTTAATTGGGCCAGGTCGCTGGCAAACTTCTTCGAGAGGAGTGGCGCCTACCTAATACCGTTCTTCGCAGCCTTCGCGGCAATAGGAGGTTCGGTATCCGCAGAGAGTGGTAGATACCCATTCATATTGGTTCAAGCTGATCCAAACCCAAGCGGTGGACCACCAATAATCACCGGTGTCCCTGTTGGCTACGGTGGATTGCTGAATCCAACGATATCAATGCCTCTATGGCTTGCTGCCCTAGTGATTATAGTGGAGGTTGCAATGCCGGCGCTGGCTGTATTCATGGTTTACCTATATACAACAAGAAAGCCGAAGATTGAAACTAAGGTGGTTGAGTATTGAGGTGGTGGGTATGGTCTCGGCGACAGACGTGGCCGTAGGCTTAATCGCATGGGCCTTTGCGGTTCACCTGCCGTTAGTTTATACCGTACTTGGTTTAGGCTGGTTGTTGCCGACGCTTGAGTATATTGGTTATAAACGCAATAGGCAGGTCTATGTTGACCTAGCCCACAACATGGCTAGCTACTTAATTACTGTCTATGCAATAGGTGGCTTGTTCGGTACCATAATAACCGTCTTCCTGGCTGGGTTACTGCCCATATTCACGAACATAGCCGGGGCGTTATTGTGGCCAGTGTGGGGTGTTGCGATTGTGTTTGGAGTCGCCATAGCGCTACCCTTCATAGGCTTTTACTACAGGGGTTTTGGTAGGTTATCGCCTATGAGGCATGTGCTGGTTGGTTATGGTATGGCCATAGCCCTAACCGTAATACCTGCAATGTTTAGGCTCGTCTTCGCCTTCATAAACTATCCGGCCGGTGTTGAGGTGTTCAAGAGTAGTACCTCGATTGTTGGCTTCACCCTAGGTATTAACTGGGGCGAGGTCTTTGATAACCCAACGTACGCGCCCCTGTTCCTGGCCACGTTGTTTGGCGCCATAGCGATGACAGGCATATTGATATCATCGATATTCGGCTGGAGATATTCAGTGGATAGGAGTGACTATAGATTAACTGGTTATAGGGTTGGCAACATGGTTGGTTTAGTATTTGGTGCACTCTATGCCATATTTGCCGGTCTCTATGTGTATGAGGTTTACAACTATTCACCAACGGTTGCCTGGTCAATACTTGGTAAACCGCCTGCATATCTACCCTCAGCACTTTACTCGGTCTATGAACCAACAATAAACCTGAGCGGCATATTCTACGCAGACGTGGCGCTAGGATTGATATTACTCGTGTTGATACTGGCCTCCTTTAAGTACGTAAATAGGGCTGTTTCAGCACTAAAGCTGATTCTCGTGCTAGCCCTAATGGACAGTGCCGAGGTCATGAATGGGCTTGCCCACCTACCGTATGCAATAGTTCCTCCACTAAATGCCGTCCCTGTGCTCGTTAAGGCGTATGGTCTACAGTTCACATTGCAGGTTGCTGACACGCTCAAGGTTTCCACATTATTGACACCGCAATTGAACGCCCTGTTGCAGCTTGTGGAGGTGCAGCCGGGCTTATTATATGGCTCACTCGTGGCCTTTGCATTCTTTAATGCACTCCTGCTTTACGTAATATACGCAGCCCTATCCTGGAAGTGGTCCCCATTAAAGACTTGATGCCTCTTACGTACCTAGGATCACGTTTAAAACCCTACCCATCATTTCCCTGATCAACCTCCTCATAGTTCCTGATATTAGGATTGACACTGCCGTGTACACCAGGAGGACGGCTATTGAGACCTCAACAACCTGCACCAGCGATATGTAAATATTTGGCATAAGCTTAATGACCCAGTAATGCCGTACCACCAGTAATAGGGCTAGGGAAACAACGAGTGGTGCCAGGTAATCCCTTAATAAATTACTGCCGCCAAAGATAGTTCTAAGGTGACCAAGCCTATTCAATCTAAATAATAACGCGGTTACATTCGCAAGCAGCGAGGACACTAGGGCGCCTAGGATGGCATAGTACGCAAAGCCTAGGTACTTGAATAGGAGTATTAGGGGCACCATTGTTGTTAGGTAGACCACCGTGAAGGCAAGCTCGGCTAAGTGGGCATAAAGCACCAAGCTGCCCAGATAAACCCCAGGCCTTATGCTTTCGCTGATGATATCTTTCTTATCTATGCCCTGCATCACATTACTAATGAATTGATTAACATTCCCCAAAACACCACTAATGACCATGAGCAATACGGGAAGGATAAGTAGGTTGAACTCACCCTCCATGCCGGGTCTAACAAGGTTTAGGTAGATTGTGGGGAATAGGGCTAGGGCTAACATGACGTAGGTGGATATGAAGAGGATGATTAGTAAGTCCCTGTAAACAATGCCAAATCTCTCCCTCTCAAGTAGTTCCCCATACGTTATGCTCACTAGAGTATTGCCGTAAGCAAGGGGCTTACTGAGTATGAATAGTACATACCAAACACCCAGTTGGGCGTAACCGAGAAGGCCTATGAATATGGCATCAAGGGCTCTGAAGGAGTTTATGGCATAACCCATGAGTGGTACCCAGGACGCGTTAATGACCTCCCTGAAGTATCTACGTAGGTTATGAATGTTCAGGTTGAATCTTAAGGTGTAGATGAATGAGTAGAGTGTTGGTATGAAGACTATAACGAACGTTGACCATAGTACAGCATCAACAGACCATTTAAACAGCATAATCACTGGGATTACTACGAACTTCATAATTGACTGTATTATCGATGAAATAACGAACCTACCCCTATCCTTAACCATTAGTATGGAATTCGTAACCGACTGAAGATAGTAGGTGACCTCAGACAACAGAGCCACCACGAGCACTAGAAATGCGTATTGTCCCATCTTAATCCAAACACCTAGGAGGTAGGCTGTGGTGAGTATCATCGTTACCAGGTAAAATATTGAGGATACACCCAACACGGACCTTATATTTACACCACCATCCCTGGCAACGAGCCTTGGATATGCGAAATTGAGGATTGCCGTTGGTAATAGCGAGAAGGCAATGGATGCATTTAAGAGCGATAATAAGCCCAAACCCACAGTGGGTATTTTCCTGGTTATCGCAATATTATACGTGAAACTACTCAAAAGCGTCAATAACGACGAAACCACAGCCATAAGCCTTACATGCCTCATCGAATTCAACAGAGATTGAGAATTCTGCATTTAAAATATTCCTCACATCATTACAGCACCTCACCATTGGTTGAAGGATTACCCTGTAATTCAATAATAACCTTATAATGGTGCGGTTGTAGGTCTTGTTAAATGGGTCTTTGGTTGATTTACGGGTCCCTGGGACTTGACCACCTAATACACGGTATACTGCCTAGTGGTGATTTTCTATTCTCCACAATATGCAATAATCCCAACAACAGTACGGGGATAAACATAAACCTAAACCCTAGCATCAGCGTTAGGGTGGCGGTCCTGTGGAGTAGAATACTAAATCTTAGTGATGATGATTCAAGGCTGCTACTTGATTCATTGCTTAGCTCTAACACACTCCTTGACGCCATAAATTACATACTGGAGACTTACGTGGATTACAACGCAGCGAAACTTTATTACTACATGAGGATCATGAACACACTAAACATATGGAGCCCGATAAACAGGGGTTGTGTATCAATACCACTTATTGAGCCCATAAAGTCCATGGTCTCATCAGTAATACTAGCACACATGGCTAGTACAAACACCAGGGGTTCTGTCGTAATAACCACGGACTACATCGATGAGATGAAGGACGCACTACAGGAGGTTAGGGGTTTTGGCAACATATACGTGGTCACGAATAGGCTACCACGCGATCTCGGCATATTTGATGATTTAATAATAACCACAACCCACGTACCCCAGGAGGTCTTCGGTAAATTAATAAGGGTTAGCAATGGATCCAGTGCTGACGTCATAATGACTAAGCTTGGCGCAGGTACAGTCAACAACAACTTTATAGAGGCAAGGTCGCAGTTGGGTGATGTTGAGTTGGAGATTTTGAAGACCGTGAATGAGCTCGGGTTCACAACAATGGGCTCTTTAATAGACATGGTCTCCCAATCAATGGGTGTCACTAGGAATGACGTTATTAAGGCGCTAATAAGGGTCTCAAGCATGAACCTAGTTAAGGTTAGGTACTTAGCCGATGGTAGGGCAGTGATCACGCCAACACTGGCTGGGCTCAAGTTATTGATTCCTAAATAGTCTTTATTATAATAAATATAACTTATTTACTTAATTATTTATGATGAATAACTATAGAGAAGAATTTATTAATGAGGTAAATTATGGGGTGAATGTATGTCACTTAGGTGGTACTGGCCAATAGATGTTAAGGACGTGCCTAAAATAGTTGTTGAACCGCCTGGCCCGAAGGCTCAGGAAATCGTCAAAGCAGATGAATCCCTAGTAATGCAATCCTTTGGTCGGTGGTACCCATTGGTTATTCGGCGGGGTTATGGGCCTGTTGTTGAGGATGTCGATGGTAATCTGTACATAGACTTCAATTCAGGCATTGCTGTGATGAATGTTGGCCATAGTCACCCGCGTATTGTCGAGGCCATTAAACGGCAGGCTGAGTTATTCACTCACTACAGCATGACCGACTTCTACTATGAGCTATTGATTAAGCATGCGTCAATGCTTAGGGATATCGTGCCTATAGGTGGCGATAAGAGGGTCTTTTACACGAACTCTGGTACTGAGTCGATAGAGGGTGCGTTGAAGATAGCCAGGGGGCACTTCAGGAATCAGAGACCGTATGTAATGGCATTCTTAGGCGCATTTCACGGTAGGACGTACGGTTCAATGGCCTTAACCGCCAGTAAGCCAATACAGAGGTTTGGTTTCAACCCAATGTTACCCAACGTGATTCATGTACCGTACCCATACCCATACAGATGCCCGTTTGGTAAGGAATTGAGCGAGGAAGAGTGCGGTGAGGCTGTCCTTGGTTATATCGAGGATTGGATATTTGGCAAAATGGTTGACCCAAGCGAGGTTTCGGCAATATTCTTCGAGCCAATACAGGGTGAGGGTGGTTACGTAGTTCCACCAAGAAACTTCTTCCCAGGGTTGCGTAAGTTGGCTGATAAGTACGGGATATTGCTTGTGGATGATGAAGTCCAGGCTGGTTTTGGTAGGACTGGTAAGTGGTTCGCAATTGAGCACTGGGGTGTGGAGCCGGACATAATAACGATGGCTAAGGCAATAGCCGCAGGCTTGCCTCTAGGCGCGATTGTTGGTAGGGCAAGCGTTATGGACCTGCCCAGGGGGTCCCACGCAAACACCTTTGGTGGTAACCCGGTAGCGCTTGCCGCGGGTGTTGAGGTAATAAACATAATAGCTGAGGAGGACCTATTGACAAACGCCCAGAGGGTTGGTGAGTACATTAAGCGTAGGTTCATTGAGGAGATGGATAGGACTGAGCTTATTGGTGATGTTAGGGGGCTTGGTTTAATGATTGGTGTGGAGCTTGTTAGGAACAGGAAGACTAAGGAGTACGCCACCAAGGAGCTTGAGCAGGTACTTTATGAATCGTTTAAGAGGGGCGTTGCTGTCATAGGTTCTGGGAAATCCACGATACGAATTGCACCACCGCTTAATATACCGATGGAGCTTGCCGAGAGGGCTGTGGATATAATAATAGATGTTATTAGAAAGGTTGATAGAGAACGCAGGTGAGGTCAATTAATGAGTGCATCCTTTAAAACTTCCCTCTCTTCCTCGAGATACCACTCCAAAATATAATCATGCTTGTCGGCATAATCCCTCGCGAATTCAAAGGCAGCCCTCCAATCATTATTCTCGTGAATCACCCTCCAACCTTCATCAATTAATGCCTCATCCTCAGGCTTGCCACTAACTAAAACCCTACCTACCCTCCTGTTGACGAAGACCTTGTACCTGGGGCTCATCAGTATCACGTATACGTGTACAGGTTAAAAAGTGCTTCCAGGTTTTTATTTAAACAGTACACTGAAACTTTCACTGAACTTACGTGGAATTCACGAAACGATCAATTATATCTATGTACTTGTATATATCATCGGGGAAAATCAATAGGTAGGTCACATCACCTAATCGCTCCCTGACCTTAAGAAAGGCTTGAAAGACAGCACCGCTACTAAGGCCAATGAGTAATCCCTCGCTCCTGGCAACCCTAATGACACCATCAACAGCCTCCTCAAGGCTAACGTCAATAACCTCATCAACAACCTCGCGGGCCCACCTAGTCCCTGACTCAAGGCGCTTAATGCCGGGTATTACGTTGTTGATCGCAGGTTCGACACCAACAACATAGACATCGCCAAAGGCGTCCCTAAGCCTCCTAGCAATACCCGTCACATGCCCACCAGTGCCTATACCGGCAATCAGTACCCTCGGTCTCCTACCAATGCTCATGAACTGGTCCACAATCTCACCACCGGTGAAGTAGTAATGCCCCTCTGGATTATCAGTGTTCTCGAATTGATTAAGGTTTATTGCGCCATCCCTAGTAGCATTATCCCTAACCCAACGCCAAAAACCCTCATCAATACTATCCCTATCAACCTTAACAACCTCCGCACCCAACACCCTAAGCAAAACCTCAGTCGTCCTAGGTAAATGCTTGGTTGTGTAAGCCCTGTACCTAAAACCGTATATATTAGCCAAAGCTGCCAGCGCTACCGCGACATTGCCCGAGGAAGCCTCCTCAACGAGACCACCGTACAATCCATCGTTTAGGAACCTACGTAGCAGGAAGAAGACGGTCCTATCCTTAATACTCCTACTCAGTGGGTTAAAGAACTCGAGCTTAGCCCAAACATCACCAAAATGCTCAAGCCTCACTAGGGGCGTGGGCCATAAACCGGTAACTAGATCTTGGACGCTAGGGAAAACATTATTACGGGTACTCCCTGCAAATACCAACACCCATCATACATAGTACTGGTCAAGTTGGGCCTTAATAAGGATTATTTCGGAATTCACTGTTTTAGAGGAGGATGTGCGAATCCCCGCGGTTCGTCAGTCCGTTTTCATCGGGGACCGCCACGGTCCTCTCTGGGACCTCGTAAATCACTGCCAACCTTAATATTTAAGCCTTTGGTTCGCAAAAGAAATTGTTTTAAAGGGGTTCCCTACCTCATGGTCGATGGTTGAAGTAATAGTTAAGGAGATGCCAGAGAGGCCTAGGCCTGGTGAGAAGGTTCAGTTGCCCAATGGTGAATTCATAAGGGTTAGGCATGTTGGGATCCCATGGATACTGCCACCGAAGAAGGTATGTAATGACCCTGAGTGCCCGTGGCATGGTCACTTAAGCGTTAGGAGTCAGGTGTTCACGGTAACTGTTGAGAGCGTTCATGGGAGGAGCGCCGTGGTAATACACGAATGGTTGCATTATAACCCTAAGTATAAGAGGTATGAGAGGAGGAGGAAGAAGATGCATGTCAGGGTTCCGCCATGCATTGACGTGAGACCTGGTGATATCGTATATATAGGCGAGACCAGGCCCTTGGCTAAGACGGTTAGGCATGTTGTGATAGGTAGGATTGAGGATACTACCGAGGTTAAGCCCCAGGTAGTTAGGCTTGAGCAGCAACAATAATCCTTTTTAGTAACTATTTAATCAATGGATCAATGCTTTATGACGCACACACCCACCTACATGAATTCCTAGATAGCCGAGTCGAGGAATTTACTAAGGAGATAGTCATAGTAGGAGTCTCAGATGACTACCCATCATCAAGAAGAACGCTTGAGCTTGCCGAAAGGTTCAATAATATAGTGCCCTGTGTTGGTATTCACCCATGGAACGTGGATAAGGTTAGTATAGATGAGCTGAGACAATTGGAGAGGTTGGTTTCTGAGGCTAAGTGTATTGGTGAGGTTGGTCTTGACAGGAGATTTGTGCCCCAGACCTTCGATAGGCAGTTGGAGTTCTTTAGGACCTTTGTAACGTGGGCTAGGGATTACGACCTGCCACTCAATATTCATGCGCCAGATGCCTGGAGGGATGTACTGGAGTTGGTCAGGAGGAGCGATG
>LOCH01000009.1 GCA_001516765.1 Vulcanisaeta sp. MG_3
GGATATTGCGGTTAATAAGCCGGTTAATGTAATGAATATGGCCCTTGAAAACCCTGGATTAACACCACCTGCCTGGGCAACCTCATCGCTCATCATCAATAGATTCACCTCACGGGCACTAACTATTATGTACGTCATGGTCGGTAAACTGACGCAAGCCATTGCCAAATCCTCATTCCAGTTAATACCACTGACTGTGCCAAAGAGTAGGTAGACGATGGCTGGTAATGTCGGTATTATCGTTAGTAAGTATGTGTCAATCATCATCACAATTGATGAGAACATTATGGAGACTCCAATACCGGCAAGTACGAGCGATAACCAACCACCCCTACCGAAGGTTAGAACGAGGGCTATGGCAACCATTGCACCAATGAAGGAGGACACGGGCATCAGCACGATCGAGAATGAACTTCCAATCCTGGAGGTAATGCTGATTAAAAGTCCAATTAGGGCGCCAAGTAAGGCACCTGAGGCTGTGCCCGTGACGTACGGTTCAGCGAGTGGGTTCCTGAATAGTGATTGCATTACGGCACCAGCCACGGATAGGTTCGCGCCAACCACGATGCAGGCTAGTAACTCGGGTAGTCTTATGTCCAGGATTATAACCCTATAGACTTGGGGTGGGTCAAGTAGTTTATTCACTGGTATTATAACCTCGCCAACCATTATGTTCAGGATTATGCCCAGGAGTAGTAATGGTATGAAGATCCAGAGGTATTTGATGAGGGATTTGTTGTGCGTGAATCATCACCCACTTAACGTCAAGTTTAGGTTAGGTTTCACATACTCCATAACCCACTGGGAACTTATGTAATGGGGGATCTCCGTGGAGTTAAGCCCAAAGGAGCTTGGATGTAGTATCATTGCCAGAAGCAGTGCGCCATAGACAGACAGGGGTCCAGGTTCCTCGATGAGGCTTTGGGCTAGGTTGCCCAATATGTAAACATGCCCTTCCTTAACCGCATTCGTGGTGTTAATCCCGGGTATTGAGAGTATCGCCTGCAGGGTAGTGCTATAGTTACCCATGAAATCATCAGCAATTATGTAGTCCGGGTTAGCAATTATTAATTGGGTTGGAGTTATGGTTGGGTACATGCCAGTAAATGGGTCATAACCACCCGCAACGGTTATGTAGTAACCAATGAATGATGAGTTGCCGGCCACATATATTGGGTTATACCAACTTAGATAGGCCACGGTGACGGGTTGGGCATTGGTTACATGGCTTCTCACATAATTGAGTATATCACCCATCCTACCCACAACCAACTCACCCCTACTCGTAACACCCAGGGCCTTAGCCACGAGCATCACGTCATTGTAGATGCCCGTCACGTTGGTGTTGTCGGTACCTCCTATGAAGATCACAGCTATGCCACTATCAGCCAGCGTCCCTGTGTCCTCAACGAACTGGTAATTAAACCCAGCGTCTGCGCAGATGAGTGATGGATGGGCAAGTAGTATTGGCTCTAATGGCGGTGTTGGGTATATGCTACTTATTATTGTGGCATTACTCGGTACAGTCACACCCAGGTAGTTAAGTAGTTGCTTTGAGTATATGTCTAGGAGGACGACCTTATTACCAAGACCTAACACATACACTATCTGGGCGCAGTCAGGACTTACTATGCCTATTGTACTCGGTTGAGACTGTATCGTGACATTACGCCCAAGGTAATCAATAATCGATAAGGGATAATGAGGACTTTGTGGCTTATGCGCCATTTGAACTAGGTAGTACGTTACGGCTACTATCACGACTATTGCTAAGACCGCGCCGACTATGGCGGCCTTCGAAATTCCACTCGACATACGGTGGTAGGATTCATATCCTATTTATAAACATTTTCTACCACGAAAACCAACAGGCAAACCATAATTATCACTGACCGAGTGCCAGCCCATCACCTCTAATATCAGCATGAAGGAGTCTTCTTCCATCATCCATGAAGGCTAGTATACTCGCCACACCAGTACTGCCTGGGTACCTAACGACTTGGTGGGGCTCTGTTAGTCCCGCAACCTCAAAGCCATCCTCAATTATTAAGGACTTCCTATCCCATAGGAATCTCGGCGCATCTATCGCCTCAACAGGGCTTAATCCGTAATCAACCATGTTCGTAATAAACAATGTGTGTTGTTGTGGTCTAAAGTGGGCGCCTGATGTACCAAGTGCATACTTCGGTTCCTCCTCCTTGGTGATTATCACCGTGCTGAGTGTGTGTAATGGTCTCTTCCTAGGCATGAGGATGTTTGGTCCATCCATTGAGAAGTCCGATGCCCTGTTGTTGAGGGTTATGCCATACCTTGGCTCGGTAATTAGTGATCCGAAGTGATGATAGAGGCTTTGGATTGCGCTGACTATGTTCCCTTCCTTATCAACAACCACGAAATACGTCGTATCTCCAGATCCACGTAATTGGGTCCTAGACCTGGTGCTATATTCGGAAAGTAGGAAGCCAACATCGAGTAGCTTATTCACAGGCACCTCGACGAACCTTGGATCACCAACATACTTATCCCTTAGCTCATACGCAATCCTGTAAACCCCTAGGTAAGTCTCTATCCTCCTGCGTGAGAAGACCTCGCCTGCGTCCTTTATGGTCTCGAGGATCTTGAGTATCATCAATGTCGTTATTCCCTGGGTGTTCGGTGGTGACTCGTAGATCGTGAAGCCCCTATACTCCGCACTCAGTGGGTCGCGCCACTCGGGTTCGTACTCCCTCAAGTCGTCCATCTCCATAACACCACCCATTGATTGCACGTACTCAACCAATGCCTGACCAACCTCTCCCCTGTACAGTATGTCTGGACCATGCTCCATCACCAACTCGAGGGTTTTCGTTAACGGCTCTATCCTAATTAGGCTCCAGGGTCTCGGAGTTAGTGGGTATGTCCTCCTAAAGCCCTCGTTATCCTTCACCTCACCAATCACGGCATTAATAGCCCTGGTGAAGCTGGGACTTGCTGGGAATCCCTTCCTGGCGGTCTCTACGACAGGCCTAACCAATGAAGCCCACTCGGCACTACCAAACCTTCTCCACAGTGCATGAAGACCAGCCAGTAGCCCTGGGACGACTGGTGATAATGGGCCCTTCAAAGGCACGGCACTCAATCCACGCTGGGCCAGTAACTCCTTACTTAACCTCCTTGGCGCCCAACCGCTGGCATTTAGGAAGTAGACCCTGCCATCCTTGGCTGAATAAACCATGGCGAAGAAATCCCCGCCCAAACCACCGAGGTGCGGTTGCGTTAGTGCGAGGGCTAGGGATGTGGTTATTGCAGCGTCTATTGCGTTACCGCCTAGGTTTAATACATCGACGCCTAGCCTACTCGCAACAGGGTGTTCTGAGGAAACACCACCTAGTTCTGTTATCCAGGGGGGTTTAACCGCACCACCTGACTTCACGGATATTGGTAATGACACAGCAACCTGCAAATCTAGCCTTAAAGAGTATTGCGCAGAAAAATAGTTAGTGCGCTCAAGGAATCATTTAAATTATAGATAACAAATTAATTTAACACTAAAGGAGATAAACCATGGACACCGAGGCCCAGTGGACCTACATAGGGAGTATCACAACCCCCGTTGGGTTCACCAGATTTTCATTATTCAACAAACATGGTGCGAAACTTAGAGCGGCATTGATCATGCTTAATGCAATCCTTGACTTCCTAGGATCTGGGGTATTGGATATGGTACCCATGGGTCCCGAGAGGGAGTTGATAAACAGGGATACCGAGAAGTCCCTCAGGGATTACTTTGATGTTGATAAGAACGTAGTGATACAGAGGCTCGGTCGAGATAGCATTATCACGTTAAGGGTGAACCCATCACTCATGGTGAGGATGCTAATGTCGTGTAATGGCAATTGTAAATGCTACGTCGATGATGTAATAACAAAGGCTAAGGGTAATATTACGAAGTACCGTGACATGGTAATGAACGCGTTATCTAGGTTAGGAAGGATATTCAATATCGAGACACCTAGGGTACTGCTTACGCACAATCCCACGGTCTTTGGGAAAATCATGCTGATGGGGAGAGAGGAGGTCATCACACTATCAGTGTGGGATATACTCAGGGCTCAGGTTTTCATTGGTGGTGAACCAACAGTTGATGGCATAAGTGACATAATTGATACCGTGGTTCACGAGTTCCTGCATTACCTGCTTGATAAGCGATACTTAATACCAGCAGCGTTTATTGAGATGACGAAGAGGATACCCAGTGTTTTTGATGATGGTATTGTCCATGAGTTAATAACGTGGACATTAACACCTAGCGTAAGCCGTTATGTCGCCCAATGCATTAAATATGGGAATGCGAACAAGGTTAATATCATCGATACCTACCTAATTAAGTATCCTGTTAAGAGGAGACACGTGATTGCTGCCAGGAAGGTAATAAATGAGTTAGTGAGTTTCCTAGATGGAAGTTGTGGATGAATTTCACGGAAAAATTAATTAATACATTGTAGAGACATAATGCAATATGGGTAAGAGGGTCGTAATAATAGGTGGAGGTGCGGCGGGTGCTTCAGCCGCCGCCAGGGCTAGGAGACTCGATCCAGAGGCTGAGATTATCATGATAGATAAGGGTCCGTTCATAAGCCATGCGCCCTGTGGGATACCTTACTACGTGGGTGGCGTTGTTAAGGATGCCCATGAACTAGCCATATACTCACCTGAGGAGTTTGCTAAGGAGAGGAGGATAATCGTTAAGATAAATGCCGAGGCCTTTGATATAGATACTAAGAATCAGGTTGTCCTAGTCAGGGAGGGTGGTGAGGTTGTTAAGTATCAATGGGATGTGCTCATAATAGCCACGGGAGCTAAACCCATAACCCTCCCCGTGGAAGGTCATGACCTAAATGGAATATTAACACTCAGACTTCCACATGAGGCACCGATGCTTAGGGAGGAGGTTGAGAGGGCTAGTACTGTTGCCGTTGTTGGGGGTGGCTACATAGGCCTTGAAATGGCTGAGGCTCTCAGGGACCTTGGTAAGAAGGTCCTGCTCTTCGAAATGATGCCTCATGTACTGCCGACAACGTTTGATGAGGACATGGCTAAGTTAATCCATGATGAGTTGGTTAAGAATGGGGTTGAACTGCACCTAAATGAGAGGGTTGTTGGGTTTAAGGGTGTTAATGGGCATGTGAATAAGGTAATTACCGAGAAGGGTGAGTACACCGTAGATAAGGTGGTGATGGGCGTCGGCGTCAGACCTGACACAGAGCTTGCCGAAAAAGCTGGCGTTAAGCTCGGCGAGACGAAGGCGGTCTGGGTTAATGAGTACATGGAGACCTCGGTTCCAAACATATACGCTGCAGGCGATGTTGCTGAGACGTGGAGCCTAATAACTGGTAAAAGGATGTACGTGGCACTAGCCCCACCAGCGAATAAAATGGGTCAAGTGGCTGGGGCAAACGCCGTTAAGGGCAGGTTTTTAAAATTCCCTGGCGTACTTGGCACGGCTATAACTAAGGTCTTCAATCTATACGTGGCCAGAACAGGTCTTACGGAGAGGCAGGCTAGGGAGGAGGGGTTCAAACCGGTATCGGCAACCATAAGGGCCAGGACAACGGCGCACTACTATCCGGGTGGCGTCCAGGTGAACATTAAGATGATTGCAGATGAACAAAGCGGCAGGATACTTGGTGTACAAATAGTAGGCCCTGACAAAATAGTTGCCGGCTACATAGACACTGCAGCGGCTCTGATAGGTAGGGGTGCAACGATAGATGATGTGTTCTTTGCCGACCTATCATATGCACCACCGACAGCCCCTGTCTGGCACCCATTAATTACGGCAGTGAGGGTTCTATCTAAGGGCAAGTATTGATGTTATAACGCAAAGAGATCAATCCTTAATTCCTAATCATAATCATAATTTTATTTACAAAGTAAAATCAAACTTCCTAGAACGGAGTGCTATCATGATGAGAATAAGTCAATAAATGATCCGTTATTGCTGTGGGCTTTCCTTTTCAATGCGCAAGTTTTTAATTACATTTGTGAGAAATTCTATCTCTGATATTGCATCAACCTGCTCGAGCTCCGTATCATCACGAGGGCACCTAAAGTCGTATTCATAAGCCTCATCGAGCGTATACCCTCTAAAGCATGTTGGGCATATGTACAGTGTTGTCGTGCTTAGCGCATTCAGTCTATGCATTAATTTTGACGCTACATTATTTATGTGCTGCACCAGGAATTTCCTAATGAATTCCTTATTCAGGAACCACTTGTATTCATACCTGTATTGATCCGTTGACTCCCTAACAAAACCCACGAGACCGACCCTATGCATTGCATGTAAAGCCCTCCTGATCTCGGCAGCACTCACGCCGAGTATTAATGCCAGCGTTTCATCGGGTATTGTCTCATTCCTCTCGAATAACGCTCTCAGTATTTTCACAGCCAACTCCCCAGTCTCCTCGTCATACTCGAAGGACATCTTCCTGCGCACATACTCAAGGAATAACGAAGTCTCCAAATCCTCCTCCATTAGGTATTTCTCGGCAAAAATAATTATTTTATTTCTTACTAATCCTTACCTACCAATCCCAGTCGCTCTAATCTATTACGTATTGTATTACGAAGATCGTCAATGCCAATCCCCAGCTTTGCCGATATTACGACATACTCATTAAATTCCTGCTTAACAAGCGATACCTTATTGCTTATGTACGAGTCATTGGCTGCATCCACCTTATTTAATACAGGCAGGATCTTGCCCTTGGGGACTCCAAGGTCCATGAATATCCTGAGGGAGCTCGTGAACTTCCTATGAAACTCGGAATACTCATCGCTCATGTCTATTACGAAGAGTACGAGGTCGGAATTAAGAACCTCCGCTATTGTTGCGTAGAATGACTCAATGAGTAGTGGTGGTAGGTCGTCAATGAACCCTATTGTGTCGGTCAATATCGCGTTTACACCGTTGAAATACGCCAGCCTTGAGTACGTATCCAATGTGGCGAAGGGTTTACCATCAACATACTTATTCTCCCGGGCGAGCCTGTTGAACAACGTGGTTTTGCCAGCGGATGTGTAACCCGTCAGGGCGACCTGTGGAAGACCGTAATCCCTCCTCCTCATGACCAGGGAAGCCCTCCTCTCCCTAATTTTCTCAAGTTCCTTCCTAATGTGCGAGGCCCTCCTAACCATGTGCCTATAGTAGGCCTCTATTGCATACTCACCACCACCGTAAAACCCAATTTGTTCGCCCAACTTGGCTAGCCTAATGAATTCCCTAACCCTTGGGATTTCGAGTCTCAATCTCGTTAACTCAATCTGTAGCTTAGCCTCCTTAGAACCAGCCCTCCTTTCGAAAATCTCGAGGATAAGCCAAACCCTATCCATAACCCTAATCCTCAACCTACGCCCAAGGTTGACGTATTGTACAGGATTTAACTGGTGGTACGTAATGACCGTATCCGGTTCATAATTCCTAACAATCTCCTCAACCTCACCCAACTTACCAAGGCCTAGGTAGTAGCGCGGATCTGGTCTCCTTCTCTGTATTATCATGTCCAATACCTCATAATCACCAGCCTCAGCTAGGGACTTAAATTCCCTAATCTTTCCATCCTCAATATCGTCAGCGACAAGCAATATTGCCTTACTACCCACTACCAACACTCATACTTGCATTTAATATAAAGCTAATTTCCTGCACTCACTTCTTGTTCTTTTCACGTATCATAACAACATCACCGAGGGTCAATGACTTATTCACGGGTTTTTCCGTCATTGTACCGACATTCTCAGCCTCCCTGAGTAGGCTTATACCGAGCACCTTCTCGAGCTTCCTAGCCAACTCTATATCCGGTATTAATTGCCCATCCTCAATCCTCTTGAGGATGCTATCCTTAATCCCAAGGACCCTCGCTAGCACATCCCTACTCATGCCGAGGCTCTCCCTAGCCTCCCTAATGAGTTCTGCGTAGTTTTCTACAACCTCGTATTTATCGACGTTAATCCTCGGCTTACTGACCCTATACGTAGTGCCCCTCCTGGTCTCATACCTAACCGCGGTAATGCCCTGGGAACCAGTTGATACTTGCGATGGACCTCTTATGACCTTGACCCCCTTCGTGCCTACGTACTTACGGGCACACCTCTGGCATAGTGTTAATACGGCACCGTCTATCTCGACAATGACAGGCTCGCCATCTATGGGTGCACCACAGACATCGCAGGTGAGAACCACTACCACACCACCTAGGTAGTTTCTCAAGAACCCCCTTAAAAACCCAGTGTTTCTGGTTATCACCATCTGTAGATCGTGATACCCAATAACGGGCAAAATCCTTATAAATCGCGAGCCTACCCCAAGCACGTGCAGGTTAGGATCTATAGGGTTATTGGGCATATGAGGATTGGGACACAGTGGCGGAAGTTCACGATTGAGGTTCCTGCAACAAAGCCTAGCGAGGCTATTGAGAAGGTTTATAGTGATTTGGGAAGTAGGCATAAGTTAGGGAGGGGTTTGATAAGGATTGAGGAGGTCAAGGAGATTGGTAAGGATGAGGTTAGGAGGACAGAGCTGCTCCAATTAATGAGCCTTGAGTCATTGATTAAGTGGTGAGGCGAGCAATGTCGCAACAACCACAGAGGATTGTCATAACCAGGGAGGATATTGAGAGGTTGATTGAGGAGAGGAACTCATTAACAGCGTTGCTCGACGTTGTTAGGCAAAACCTGGCACTAATAACGCAAACACTGAATGAGTTAAGGAGCGCCAAGGATATGCTCTCCATGCTAAGTGGTGGTAATGTCCAGGACACATACGCGGGAGTTGGTGGTGGCGTCTTCATTAGGGCATCCCCAGTACAGGGTGAGAGAGTCCTCGTTGGTGTTGGGGCAAACTACGTCATAGAGATGGATATACCCTACGCCATTAACTATATTGAGTCCAGGATCAAGGAGTTCGAGGATCTAAAATCAAAACTCGATGCCCAATCAGCCGATATAGCCAAGAGAATAAGCGACATAGACAACTTCCTACTCTACATAAGCGCAGCCATTAGGCAGCAGCAACAATCTCAGCGGTAG
>LOCH01000010.1:0-8428 GCA_001516765.1 Vulcanisaeta sp. MG_3
TTGACATATCGGGTGCGGCACTTATATATACGTGAACCTCAGCTCCCTTAAGCATCATTACCCTTGAAACCTCTGGGTAAAACGCATCGTAGCATATCGCAATACCTACCCTATGCCCATTAATGTTTATGACCGGTATATCACCCTTACCAATACCAAAGTACCTATACTCATCAAAAACACCGTATGAGGGTAGATGTCTCTTCCTATAAACTGCAAGTACACCATCGGGTCCTACGGCAACCGCCGTGTTATATAAAACGTGTGTTTCATTGTTCCTCTCCGCAAACCCTGTAATCACGTGACAATTCCTTCTCCTTGCCTCGAGGACTAACCTCGATATTGTCCTACCACTTATAGGCTCAGCTATTTGGAAGAACATATCCCTGGACATGTAGCCAGGTAGGTAAAGCTCGGGTGTTACTATGACGTCAGCACCATCGCCAACACACAATTTATTCATCGCCTTGATTAATCTATCCAGGTTGAACTCCACATCACCCAGTTTACTACCGTATTGAAGCAGGTGTACCCTGAGCATCAACACACAGTATCTGGGTTATTAAAATACAAACTCCCTAGTTAAATCGGTTAGTATTAAAAACCTAGCACGCTAGTAATTAACGTGCCCAAGATAACCCTTGAAAACATAATACGTATTGACTATGACTATGTGGCACGTAGAATAATTGATTTCATAAGGGCATACGTTAGGGACTCGGGCGCTGCAGGTGCTGTGATTGGTCTCAGCGGTGGTGTTGACTCCAGCGTCACCGCCTATCTGCTTGTTAAAGCCTTGGGCAGTGACAATGTTGTTGGGTTAATACTACCCTACAGGACAACACCGCCTGAGGATATTGAGGATGCGAAATTCATCGCAGAAAGCCTGGGTATAAGGTATTACTACATAGATATTGGCAGTATTAGGGACTCCTTTGTTAAGTCAATACCCATATTCGATGAGGGTGATAAGGTATCCGCAGGCAATCTATTGCCTAGAATTAGGATGACGCTGCTGTACTACTTCGCCAATAGACTTAACAGAATTGTGGCTGGAACTGGTGATAAGAGTGAGCTATTGATTGGCTACTACACGAAGTATGGAGATGGTGGTGTGGATATACTACCCATCGGCGACTTATACAAAACACAGGTTAGGTACCTGGGTAAATACCTAGGCTTGCCCGATAGGATTGCCTTCAAACCATCAAGTCCAAGGCTTTGGGAGGGACAAACCGCGGAGGGTGAGCTTGGTGTTAAGTATGAGGATGTTGATGTAATACTGCATGCACTCGTTGATTATAGAATGACCCCCGAGCAGGCTGCGGAAGCGACAGGCAAACCGCTCGATTTAGTACAGGCAGTTTGGCGTAGGGTGTTGAATACGGAGCATAAGAGGAAGCCACCCATAGTTCCTAGGGTGTCCATGAGAACCCTCGGCATAGATTGGCGCATGCCGGTTAATAAAACGGGGTTGAGCGAGTTCATGGAATAAGCTTAATTAATTTCTCAACGTAAATCAAATTAAATGAGCAAGCCTCTTTGGCATGTTATCGAGGATCCAGCCTTCATAATCACCGTGTATGCAGGCATCGTGATCATCATGATGCTTATTGGTGCGATAGCCATATACGTAATAACGCAGTCCATATTCGATTCAGCGTTGGCATCATTACCACCAATATTTATAGCATTAATAATGGTTGCAGCCAAAATGGCGATAAAGAGGAATGAGGTCGCCCTATACCCTGATAAGATAGTGATAATTAGGGGTAACGAGAAGAGAGAGCTGCCAATATATGCAATAACCAGGGTTAGAGTAAAGGCCCGTTATAAACACCGTTAGGATAAGGGGGGTTAGGTTTATACCTACGTTCAACGTACCGAGGCTAAGTACGTGGTCTGTCACCTTCATGTCCGGGAATGAGGAGTTGGTTAAGGTCTGGATAAATGAGAACGAACTAGATAGGTTAAGGTCAGTTATTAATAAGATATGTAGGGAGAGACTGTTATGCATAAATATTGAAAATGCCCTGTTAAGCTAATGATAAAGTCCATAGTGGCAAAACCCGTTGACAGAGTCGAGTTAGAGACAGGGTTTACCGCAATATGCCCTATCGATGGGAGCGTAGATAATTATTCGCTGAGGATAATGTACAGACCTCGGTGCAGTAGTGATGAGTGCACCTATGTTGAGCTGTCTAGCCTCAGGGAATTTCTCGATAGCTTCAGAAACAAAGCCGTATATCATGAAGACGTACTAAACGAAATAATGAACGAAATAATAGAGGCGGCAAATCCGTCAGAACTTACAATAATACTAATAAGCGAATATAAAGGCATAAAGTACGTCATTGAACGTAAACTCAATATGCCAAATTACCAACACGAATCTTAACCCTAATCCTCTCAAGGCTACCCGAGGCCCCCTCAATGAAGTTTGGTCTTCTCAGGGAATTCGCATATATCATAGCCTTCTTAAGGCCCTCTCTATCTCTATTCTTTATGTACGGCCATAGGTCAACTGCGGGTTCCTTGTATAGGCAGGTCTTTAGTTTACCATCGCTCGTTAACCTCATTGGTCGTGCATCCAGCACAGAATGTTGGGTTGTTGTAATTCTTCACAATCTCAACCCTCACGCCATCAACCTCGTACAACGGTCTATTGTGTAGGTCCTTCCTTGTACCTATTAGCTTACCGTGTTTATTTAACCAACTAATGATGTCGCTTAGATCATCATAGTACCTGGCGAAGATTGGGAAACCATCACCCATTGGCATTAACTCTATTAGCTGAAGTGCAAAACCGTACTTAGCGGCGAACCTAATCATCATTGGTATCTCGTCTGTATTTAAGCCCCTGAGAACAACCATGTTAAGTTTTATCTGCTTAAAGCCTAGATTGCTCACATAGTCAATGTTGTCCAAGACCTTATCCAATGCGTCAACGCCCGTTATAAACCTGTACTTACCCCTATCGAGTGAGTGGAGGGATATGTTCAACCTATTAAGTCCATGTTCAAGTAAATCCTTCGCGTAAACATCAAGGAGATAGCCGTTTGTGGTCATAGACAGGTCCTTGGGATTGACCTTGTTTATCTCATCAACGACCTTAACAATATCCCTGCGCAGTAGTGGCTCACCACCCGTTATCTTGAAATCATCAACACCAAGTTCCTTAGCGACTGATGCCGTGAAACCAATATCCTCAGCACTCAATTCCCTACCTAAGAACTTACTTTGCCCCTCGAAGTGGCAGAACAAGCATTTGTAATTACATACGCTATCTACAACGATTCTAAGCTTTAGCCAGGGCCTACCGTAATTATCAACTAACATCTTTACTCATTAACTCGCAAATCCTTACGCCTTTATAAGTGGTGTGGGTAATGTAGTTTCGCTGATCAGGTTCGCGTTATAACTATGTAAGTTTAGGACCCTATCAATTTAATACGATTGTTTTTAATCGATAAACTTCGCTTTGTGTATTTTATCAAATAGGTAATCGTGAAGGAACTTAAGCCCGTGTGTCGAGAGAGCCTCAATCTCGACCTTCTTCTTAGTCCTCAGGAATAACTCTATCTCCCTCTTCCAATGATCGCTCTGGAACCACGGGTACCTAAGGAGTTCCTGCGCCCTCTTTAAGTCCCTATCCGTGGCCTTTATAACGTACTCATCACTAATCTTATAACCACGTATATCCGTTGCCGTAACACCCACGAACTTAGCCTCTGGCGTTGCTAATCTATCGCTCTCATAACTCAGCTTTATCGAACCACTCTTGTACACGCTGTATATGTACCAACCATATGGATCCCCATCAGTCAATACGTAGATAGGGAGGTTGTACTCCTCATTTAACCTCCTCACGAACCTCCTCCGTTGCCCTATCAGGCATTCCCTTCGCTGTTATTAACAAACAACTCTCCTTATTCCAAAAACCCTCCCTATTGAGTCTCTGGAATATTGCGTCCTTCTCTATAACCAGCACATAGTTTGCCTCGACCTTGACTATGTCCAGGTCATCGGGATTTGGCGGAAGGCTTAGCGCGGTGTCGCCAAGTTTTGTTGCATCTATCTCGAAGCCCTTGGACCTAACTATTATGGGTCCAACAACCTTTCCCTTAACATCGGCTGATAGTCCCATCTCCTCCCTAAGTATTCCCGTGGCTACCTCGATATCCTCAATAACGGCGTTGGATTCGGATTGCTCATCCCAGGTATTCTCCCTAATCACCTTATTTATTACATCAATCTTAAACTCCATTGTGTGCTTACCGTTGTAGTACAGATCCCTTATTGTTGGGTATACACCCTCCCTAATGGCTTGAACTATCAACTTGAACATCAACATTGTCTGCATGAACCTCTTCGACTCCTTCAGATCCAGAAACCTTCTCCTAACCTTCTCAGGACCTAGCACCAGCATCTTCTTCTTTGGGTCCCAAATTGTGTTGCTTAAGGTTCTGGCTGGTATCTCTAATATTGGTTCCTCATTATTTAGCACCGCATTAGCCACAGAATTACCCCAATCCTCAAGTACCTTCAGCACCTCATCCCTGCTCTTAACCACGGCGATGGATGCTTATTAGGCAAAATAAGGCTTTTGGTTTCAAGACTTACGATAACCCTAAACTAAGGAGAGCAAACCACAGAAACAGCCTGCACAGATAACCTGTGTATAACGTAAGGTCATGCTTTAATAGCACAGCATTATGCGTAATGTGTATGACAAACGTTAAGGCACTCAGGGGTCGTGATTTCATAACCCTCATGGACTACACAACCGAGGAGGTTAAGTACCTCCTTGGGTTATCCAGGGATTTTAAATCGCGGTATTACCAGGGAGATAGGTATAGTGACGCCTTAAGGGGTAGGACGTTACTCATGATCTTTGAAAAACCGAGTACTAGGACGAGGGTTAGCCTCGATGTAGCCGCGACACAATTGGGCATGCATGTCATATACTCGAACCCACAAGAGCTTCAGCTTGGTCGTGGAGAGACCATAGCAGATACGGCTAGGGTTGTTGATAGGTTCGTAGACGCCATAGCAGCTAGGGTCTATAAGCATGAGTCATTGGTCGAGATGGCTAGGTATGCTGTAGCGCCTGTGATTAATGCCCTGAGTGACCAAGAGCACCCACTTCAAGCCCTTGCTGATGCACTGACTTTGTGGGAGGTTAAGGGTAGGCTTGATGGTTTAAGGGTGGCCTTTGTTGGCGATGGTGACAACAACATCGCCCACTCCCTCATGGTAATAGGCGCCAAACTCGGCTGGGAGGTTAGGATAATATCACCAAGGAAGTACTGGCCGACGAAGTTCATGGAATCCCTAACTGAGGATTTAAGAAGGACGGGTGCCAATATTATCATCAGCGATAATACGGAGGATGCTAGAGGAGTTGATGCGGTATACACCGATGTCTGGGTTAGCATGGGCATGGAGGCCGAGGCTGAGGAGAGGAGGAAGATATTCAGACCATACCAGGTTAATTCGGAGCTCATGAGGGTTGCAGGTCCACAAGCCGTCTTCATGCATTGCCTACCTGCCCATAGGGGTGAGGAGGTTACGGATGACGTAATTGACGGACCCCAGAGCGTTGTGTGGGATCAGGCGGAGAATAGGCTTCATACATCAAAGGCGGTATTGATATCCCTACTTACATGAACTCAAAAATCACTAAAGCCACGGAATTAAATACGCTAAGGAAGTGTGTAAGCTTTATTAATACGGGGTCCTTGATCATGTCGTATGAGAAGGTGGGCTGGAATAATCGTAATATTAACCCTATCCCTAACCGTGGCATTGTTAACCGCGGCATTAGCCGCTGAGTGGCAACAGGTTATTGTTTACACGAGATCAACAACAATACACGCGCTCGCAGTATCCTCAAACAACACAGGCACTGTCATAAACATAACAGTAACAGCAATGACACCAGGCTCGGGCTATGTGTACGTTGCCTCAAGCCCATTACCAACCGCCGAAAGTGGCACGTTCATCTCATCATCGCAAATAGCCGCCCTGGTCGCCACATACTTGGCGAACCAACCATTCAATAAGTACAACTTCCTAATAAATGTGGAACCAACAACCCTCGAGATCGGCGGACCATCAGCCAGTGGTTACATGACCGTTGCCATGTGGGCATTAATAACAAACCACACATTAAATCCCGACGTCGTGATGACCGGCATGATATTGCCAGATGGGTCCATAGGGCCAGTTGGAGGGTTGCCAGCTAAAATAGAGGCTGCCGCCCAGGAGGGCTACGAGGTTGTGTTGATACCGTATGGGCAGCAGGAGTACCAAACGAGTACTGGGCAGGTCATCAACCTGGTAAGTTATGGTAGAAGCCTTGGTGTGGATGTTATACCTATAATGAGCGTTAGGCAAGCCATTTACTACTTCACCGGTGTTAACCTCACAATACCATCGATATCAAGTGAGGAATTGAAGAATACGGCCTACGTCAATATTACGAAATTCCTCTGGATGAGAATATATGACAGGTTAATTAAGAGCGGGGCCATCAATTCCACGGACCCAAACGTTTCCAAATACGTAAAACAGGCAATCAATTATGCAAACCAGGGCATGTACTACACAGCGGCAAGCCTCGGTTTCCAAGGATTAATTAATTATTACCAAGATGAGATGCAGAATTATACCACAAGCCAACTATACGGATTACTTAATCAATTAAACAATGAACTCAACTACTACAGTAACGCCGTTTCCCACTACAATGTAACCACGGCAAACATAGACATAATAATTGGAATATACGATAGGATTGAGGATGCGCAGCAGTCATTAACGGCTGCAAGCCAGGACTTGACAACGAACGATATTGCTGACGCAATAAGTAACTTAGCATATGCTAAGGCTAGGATTGAGACCTTGGGTGATTGGCTTGCAGTACTCAACGCAATAAATGGTGGTGCACCAATATCGACTAATTATCTCGAGGAACTAACGAGTATGTACCTGGTCTATGCTCAGTCAATAACTGAGTACACAATCTCACTATCAAACGCAATAGGCCTTCCCAATGCAATGCAGGAGATGAATTCCATAACGCAAGAGGTTCAGAACGCCCAAAACAATTACCAAAATGGGCTTTACCCACTAGCCCTGGCGCAGAGCCTTGATGCAATATCGAGTAATGACGCAATGCTACACTTACTATTTACACCAACAATCAATGGGCAGGAAAGTGCTGGTTATTTGATAAATATAACGGAATACGTTAGGAAGTTAGCGGTATTCAACACGTACGAGGCCGAGAATAGGTGCGGTCTATTCCCAATGCTTGCAATATCCTACATAGACTTTGGCAATTACTACCTAGGTGACTATAACTCAACAGGTAACATTAATGATTTAGCGGCAGCGCTCCAACTCTATGAATTAGCGGCATCGTATTCACAGGCACTTTACGAACTAGCCGCATCAACTAACTCGTGTGGTACGCCCTTCACAATAACTAATATACAACCAATAAATGTAAGCAATGCGTCATTCAATATTCAAAACACCTCATTAACTGGTTACAACATGGCATTCTTAGTGGTTGGTATAGCGTTGGTGGCATTGGCTGTGGGTGTCGCCATATTTTCATTAAAAAGCCTAAAAATTAACGAATAAGCCGGGGTTTGTATGGATTTCATATACGCATTAATTGCAGTATTCATAATAAGTTTCGTAAGCAATGCATTACCATTCTTCGGCGAGGCCTACACCGTCTACGCCTCACTGTTACTACTGAGCATTGGTGCCTCCCCCTACAACACCCTAATAGTAATTATTGTGACCGCCGTGGGCGCTGCGATATCAAAGAACGTATCCTACGCGTTGGGTTATGCATTAAAGAGGCCGTTGAGGAAGACGAGCGCTGTCAGATTGATAGGGGCCTTATCGAACAAGGCACCACTATGGATCTTGGTAATCGTACTAGCCGCAATACCGGGCCTTCCACTTGATGATTACCTCTACATAGGGGCTGGGGCGGCCATTATAAGCCCATTAAAGCTAAACACCTACGTTCTAGTTGGTAAGGTCATAAAGAGTTCCGTTGAGATACCGATAGAGCTATTGCTATTCTCATCAATATACACAGCATTTAGATATAGCATAGGCATATCCCTATTCCAGGTCATCATGGCTGTCATATTCACGGCCTTGGCAGTGGTAATATTCAAGATTGATTGGGTGAAAATTTACGTAAAGCTCCAGTATAGGCTTCCGTATTTACCCAAGATAGGTAATGATGATTTTTAATTTTGAAGCGTTGCCTTATTTTTATTATTATGATGATTGAACAAGCCTCTTAGCGAGTGCGTATATGAGTGGTATGACTATTATGCCGAAGGCGTATGGCCAGGCCCCATGACATGGCATATATTATTTGCGTTATATTCGC
>LOCH01000010.1:8914-10540 GCA_001516765.1 Vulcanisaeta sp. MG_3
CGATTATTATGTCGTAAAATAGGTACGGACTTATATTCGGTATCCAATAGAATATGGCTAGGTTAGCCGCTATCGTTATTATGACCGCATAAAGACCGAACCTCAACACGTTGATTATAGTACCGAGCAACTCATCGGTGGTACCCATCTTCTTCTGCATGTAGTCCACGAGCAGATCAACGAGGAGCAAGCCGAGGGTTAACAGTATTATGGCACCTGCGAGTGATGGCAGGTACTTCGCAATCATGGCAACCCACACGGTAGCGGGCCCGAGGTTAAGTACGGAGAATGCGATTGCCAAGGCAATGAGTATTATGAACGCCTCAACAGCACCAGCAATGATACCCACAATCTCAGGACTCAAGCCAGCCTGCTTAATCAGCATTGGCAGGAGCCTCTTTATTACCCTCGCCACGATAACGGCTATGGCATAACCTATCAACGCTATTATTATGAACAGTATTATGGATGGTATTGCAAGTATTATCGTAGACAACATGCTCGATAAAGCAGTCCATACAGACGTTGTTGCTTGTAATATCACGGCTGCCGTCATGGGACACATTTTTTGAGAAATCTTTATAAATATTACGTGATTCTTAGGATTGAAATATCATTAATCAACGTATATTAAAGATATTTTACAAAAGAATAAAGCATAACCCCGAATTAAATCTCGAATTAATGCAATTAAATTTCAATTTCCAAAATAACAATTAATGAGTTTTATTTGGTGCGGGGGGTGGGATTCGAACCCACGCAGGCCTTCGCCAGCGGATCTTAAGTGCGGCCTCTTTTAACTGACCTGAGGTGTCCGCCCCCTTTGACCTGGCTCGGGCACCCCCGCGGGTTTGGATGCACAGTCACAAACTTATAAAGATTACTTACGAACTTACGAAAACGTTGTTCAATACCATTAGAAAGAGTTATAAGTGTATTTTTCGATAACGACTAAGTGTCGGCTGTTGTGTTCAATCATGTTACCAAGAGGTTTGGTCACGTTATTGCTGTTGAGGATGTCTACCTGGAAATACCCGAGGGCAGGATTGTCGTGCTTGTTGGCCCCAATGGAGCTGGCAAAACAACCTTGCTTAGGCTAGCGGCTGGTGTATTAATTCCCGATAGTGGTTATGTCTCGGTATATGGTTACAGGTCTACGGACCCGAGGGCTAAGCGCAGGGTTGGATTTATGACGCCCATGGATCGTGGAGTTTACTGGAGAATCTCCGCAGTGGATAACCTAGTATTCTTTGGGGCGTTGTATGGCTTATCGCTTAGGGAGGCCAGGGCTCGGGCGATTGAATTACTTAGGGACCTGGGTCTTGGTGAAAGGGCTAATGATTGGGTCGCCACATACAGCACAGGCATGATGAGAAGGTTAGAGATTGCCAGGGCGCTTATGCATAATCCCGATGTGCTCTTGCTTGATGAACCAACCAGCGGCATCGATGTTGACGCTAAGCATGACGTGCTTAATTTCATAAGGAGCCTTAGGGGTAAGAAGACAATAGTGCTTGCGTCCCACGATCCTCAGGAGATAGAACTTGCCGATACAGTGATTTATATTAATAAGAGAATATTGAATGAGGCACCAGCCCTTAAGATTGTTAAAGTCCTAATCAGGGG
>LOCH01000011.1:0-10791 GCA_001516765.1 Vulcanisaeta sp. MG_3
CAAGCGACTGTATCCTGAGTGAGGAGGGAGGTCTATATGTAATATCACTATCATGCTTAATAAGGGAGTTCGTAAAGGGCGATAGGAAGTACATAGGTAGTGCCTCGTCATTCGAGGAGTACATCGATAAGGCTGTGGAGATTATACGGAACCAATTCATTAACAAGCCCGTGGTCGGCGACTTGGAACTGGCCATTAGGAGAGCTAGGGATTTTGCCCTTTCCAATGATAAGTTGAGGGCGGTATTTACCAGGAGGGTTGAGTGGTGGACCGCTAGGCTTGGCTTAGATACTGTTGAGCTTCACTTCCTATCTAAGGAGTTTTATGAGGGGTTGAGGAACCTGACGGTTCCTTACTATGTAGTTGATAAGGAGGGTAACCTGAACAAGCATGATTTGAGACTGATACGTAAGGATGATGTGGTGAAGGGTGAGGATAGGGTTGTGGTGAGGTTTCCGGTCTTCATTAGAGATACGATTAAGGAGTTATTGGTGAAGGGTGGTTACAGGGTAGTCGAATTGCCGTGGGCTCCAAGGACCATCCAAGTACCCAAGGACGAGATAAGGTTATTACCATTCCAGGAAAGAGCCGTTGGTAAATGGCTTGAGGCTGGTAAGAGGGGCACTGTGGTTGTGCCAACCGGTGGTGGTAAGACATTCATAGCGCTGAAGGCTTTAGCGCTTGTTAAGGTGCCAACGATAATCCTCGTAATTACCGAGGAACTCATGAACCAGTGGCACGAGAGGTTAATGAAATACCTAGGCATTAATGCCGGTAGGTTGGGTGGTGGGTTTGATGATGTTAGGGAGGTTACGGTGGCGATCTACAACTCTGCCGTCAATAGAATAGCCAGTATAAGCGATAAATTTGACCTGGTAATATTCGATGAGGCTCATCACGTACCAGCAGACACGTTTAAGGAGGTTGCCTTCAAGCTCAGGGCACCCTATAGATTGGCGCTCTCAGCCACTCCCAAGAGGAATGATAACAATGAGCACTTAATATTCCTGAGCTCGGGTGACATTGTTTACCAAGTCGATTATAGGGATATGGTTGAGGCGAGGCTTGTGGTGCCGATTAGGCACTTCAGGATCTACGTTGATTTAACGCTTGAGGAGAGGAGGAACTATGAGAGGGCTGGGGATAATGCCATAGTGCTCAGGAACATAGCAAGCACAGCTAGTACTAAGTTGAGTGTTGTGGTGCCTATAGTGAAGTCTGAGGTTAACATTGGTAGTAAGGTGATTGTGTTTACACAGTTCATAAAGCAAGCTGAGGAGTTATACAAAGTGCTTAGGGATGAACTTGGATCCATCGTTGCACTGATAACGTCGAAGACTGGAGATAGGGACTCAATATTCAGGGCATTTGCTAGGGGTGTGTACAAGGTCATAGTAACCACAACGGTGCTTGATGAGGGCATTGATGTCCCAGATGCCGATGTTGCCATAATAATGTCCGGCACAGGTTCGCAGAGACAAATGATACAGAGGGTTGGTCGTGTGGTTAGGGCTACGAATGGTAAGGTTGAGGCTAGGGTTTACGAAATAGTTACCAGGAATACAATAGAGGAGGCATTGAGTGAGGAGAGGCATGTGAAGGGTGAGGTACTTGAGGTTGAGTGCAGAAGGTACCTGGCAGGTGAGCTTCAGAGACTAATAAATCACATCATGAGTACAACATCACTATTTAAGTCGTAGAGTGACTTTTAATTCCTGGTGAGGCTATTCTAATGTGAAGTTCCTTGAGGAGCTAATGAACCTGTTATTTCAGGAGTATGGTGAATTAATACTAACCATAGTATCCGTACTGCTTTCCGTAGTCATAACCACGGCCTTCATGGGTGTTGTAAAAAATGAACTTACGTTAATTAAGGAACTCAATAACGTAGTTCATAGTATTAATGAGGCGATTGGGTAATGATTAGGTACTTGCTAACTACGGTCTTGATTATTGCGACGTTAATATTAATAATTACAATAGCAGGATTTCTCTTAAATACCATACTAACCCTTGACTCATTAACCCATTACTCGGTGGTGATTGTAAATGGTACTGGTAGATTCATTGGTATTTCCTGATTTGATTGTGGTAATAATCCTCACGATTGTGGCATTAATACTAATTATATATTTAACCAGCTTACTCGTGAAACTATCAATAATTAACTATAGGGCATCAATCAGCGCATTCCTGTTCACTAAGTGCTTAGACGGTGGTATTTCAGGTATTAATTACCTCAATCACGTAACGATTACAGAAGACAAGCCATTATCGGGGAATTACTTAATAATATGCCCTAGAATCACGGGCAGTGGTTACGATATCAACGTAACTGTGTATATAGCATACGTTAGGTGAGAAATCGTGATTTACAAATCGCTCCTACCAATAGTCATAACATTGATAATCATGGTGACAATAACAACATACCTAATTAACTATGTGAATTACGAAACAAATGAGGCATTGCTTTACGAAAATAGATACCTAGTCAGTATCAATGTTTTTAAACAATTGAATGAGACTTTACCATCGATAATACAGAACGAGGCATGTACATTAATATCCAACCCCATTAATTATACATGCGAAACGCTCGGTATAAATACCACGGATATCATAGCCAACGTATTGGGCATTATAAGTAATAGAACGGGTAGTATTGTGCATTACGAAATCATGAGCTACGGAGTTTATGGTAGTGGTAACGAGACAATATACCGTGCAACAATTATTGCAATGACACAGGATGATGAGATAGAAGGTATGGTGAGTGCCTCATACCCAATTAACCTATGTCTTTATTCCCAAGCCATTAAGGATCTCATGAATAATCTCAGGGCTAATTTAACGGTATATGCCAACAATATCACAGAAGCTATACAAATAGTGAACAGAGACGTGTCCAATAGGGTTGAATTACTCGGCGATAAGTACGTGAAAATCACCATTTATTATGAAGGAGTATTCAGTATGGTTAGAAGGACAAGTAATCAAACAACCTATGTCGGGCAGATTCACTACACGATATATGCCACACCAAATAACGAAAATTATTGCAACAAAACAACGGTGTACTCAGGCGATTTCTACGTTATTGTCATCATCAACAAGTACGTTAACGAGACGCTATACTTCTCAATAAATGGGCTAGTAAATAATCATGCTGCGCAGTGATGGCGTACCTCTGGAATTAACGGGTTAATTTATTAAAGGAGGTTGGGTTTAGTTTTATCGTGATTAATGAAATCGTGGGTTCCGAAGTCAGGAATATTCTCGTTATCGGTATTGGAGGCGGTGGCGACGTTGTAGGCTCAACAATAACATACAACTTAGCTGTGAATGAGGGCATTGATGCCGTATTAGGCGCGGTGCTCTGGGAAAGGTATGTTGTCGATATAATACCTGGCCCCATTAAGATTGATGAATTAAGGAATGCTGAATACCTGGGTAATTACGTGGCAGTTGTTAATGGAGACACCTACGCAATTAGGGGTGGCAGGCGTATTACACCTCAGATAGCTAATGTACTCAGTGTAGTAAAGGATGATGGAATTGGAATTAGCATTTCAGGTTCCATCATAGATATAGCGAGCGAGCTTAGTGATTACGTGAGTAAGTACGGCATTGATGCGGTGATAGGCATAGATGTTGGTGGTGACTCGATAGCCATTGGCAATGAGGAGGGATTATACAGCCCATTGGCTGATAGTTACGCAATAGCCATTCTCGCAAAGGTCCAGGAATTAACGAACATACCCGTAATACTCGGCATAGCGGGTCCTGGCGTTGATGGGGAGTTGGATAGGGATTACGTATTGATGAGGATAAGCCAATTGGCAAGTAAAGGCGCATTCCTAGGCGCGTATGGACCAACACGCAGCGACATTGCACTGCTCGAGGACCTACTCAGCAAAGCCGTTACGGAAGCCAGCGCGCTTGTTTATAGGGCTGCCCGCGGATTCTATGGAAGTGCCAATATTCGCGGAAGCACGAGAAGCGTCAGGCTAGATATAGTCTCGTCACTCACGTATTACCTAGATCTTAAGATGGTGCTTGATGATTTACCCATGGCAAGCATGCTGATTAATGCCAATGTTAAAGACCCTTGGGATGCCATGAGATTACTAAACAGTAAGGGTATAATGACTGAATTGAACTTTGAAGAGGAGGTGTACAAGTACTATAAGGCTAAGTCGAGAATTCCAAGTCCCGAGGAGGCGTACTTAATGATTAAGGAGATCAAAAATAAATAAAATCAATAAAACAGACTGCGAGGTAGGTTTCCCAATCCATCGGATATTAGATTTCACTAGGTTATTAATATGAGGATACACCTTACAACCTATTTTGAAACTTAGATTTCTATTCACTTACTAATCGCCAGCCTCCTCGTAAAATAATGCATAGTCCTTCTCAGCCTCACGCATTAACTGCAACTGTGATATCCTCTCCTCAGCCTTCCTATACATATTCGCGAACTCTATTATCCTAGCCCCCACATCCTCAGCCCTATCAAACCTAGCCGGGTTATATACGAACTTCCTTCTATCGTTACCCTTAATAGTAACGACATAACCTTCAACAACACCGGTAGTCGGTATTTTACCCAGTTCCCCACCTTCACCCCTAATTAGAAATACGTAACCCTTCCTTGAACCATCAGTGAACGTAACCCTAACGAGCACTAGGGCTATGTGGAACTCCCTGAGTATGTTTGTGATTACGTCCCTATACCTCTCGTACTCACGAACATAGGGCAGTCTCTCAACGAGCACCAAGTCATCCCTATTAAGGTCACTGAGTAGTTCGTTCAGCATATCCATTACCGACCTACCCGTATTAACAACACTCATCAACACATGGATGCAGGAAATACAATAAATGTTTTACCTAATACATCAACTCTCCCTAACAGCCGATTGCAGGTAAAGAACCCTGTAACTATTCCTAATCCTTATGAGGGCTAACGTAAATATTTGGTCGCCATCGACGCCCTTACCCTCAGCAACAACTCTGACATACCTCGCATCATTGATTGAGTTTACGATATTGCCATCTATGTCGAACAATGTGATATCCTTAATGCTTAACCCAGTATTAGTGAATACGTTCTCTATGCAATCAATTACAAATGATTCATCTATATCATAGCATTTACCGCCCATGAATTCGTTCATGATCTTTCTATGCAACTCGTAAATCCTCCTATCAACTTCGCTCATTAATTACGTGAATTTAACAAGTCTTTAATTTATTTTGTACCGTGGAAAAGAAAAAGTCGTGAAATTTAACGTAAGTTTAATTCACATTTTATATTGTATTATTTGAGTTAGGGTGATGACTCCGCTAATCTATCAAGCATCTGAATTCTCCTTGCGGGGTGTGGATGTGTCATGAACAGTTCCTCCAATATTGAGGGTTTATAATGCCTCCAATACTCAATTAGAGAGTCCACATTACCCTCTATCTCCTCAACACTAACTGGTGGTGCAAAGAATAACATCCTTAGCGTGCCGTTTGTCGTCCTCTTAACAATGTTTGGATCCATATAAAGAGTTATCTTAGCAAGAGCCCTCTGTAGGTTGTGTGCGCCGTTCTCCACCGTCAATGCGCCATTAACGTCTGCGTAAGCCTCTCTAAGCCTATTTATGTACAGCACGAACAGTTGGAATAGGAAACTGACAGCAAGGAGGGCAAGCCCTATCAATAGTAATAAACCACCACCGTTGTTCCTACCCTCAGACCAACCACCCCATAGTCCACCCCACCACAGCGACCAACCTAGCCAGTATATTACGGTGGGTATTAAGCCAACAGCCATCAAAACCTCCACATCCCTATGCCTCAAATGACCAATTTCATGACCAAGCACCGCCTTCAACTCGCTTGGCTTCAAAATCCTGAGCAATGGTAATGTTATTGCAACCCTTTTACCAGCCACGGGGCTTCCATAAGCGAAGGCGTTTGGGAATGGCACATCGGCAATGAAAACCCTGGGCGTATCCTTAAACCCATTAGCCCTAGCCACATCAGCCACCATGTCATAAACCCAGCCATATGTTGGGTCATCAGGTTTAACCTCATGGGCTCTATACATGACATTAATCACGTAGGGACCGATCAACCATTGAAAGAGCGTTAGGAAGAACGCCATGACCACGAGACTCGTGACCATGGCAATGCCACTAATCGAACCGCCTGTTAAGTACCACATTAACCCATAAGTAAATGCCCCACCTAGCAGTAGTATCGCTATTATTGCCAAAGCCATCTTAAGCCTAAATACTAATAGTGATGCATTCATAGCGAGATTATTGAGACGACACTAATTTTAAACCTATCTCACGATATTCCTATTATGAACCTGGCATCCGCAGCATAAGCTCCCTTACCCCTCTCGAGGATAATGATGGGGTTTAGATCAGCCTCTACGATGTTTGGATTATCCGAAAGAAGTTCGGAGAACCTAGTTATTATGTAGACTACGGCCTCCTCATCCCTAGCGGGCATGTTTCTATAACCATTGAATAATTTATAGCCCCTTATTTCCCTAATCATTGCCCTAGCATCCTCCTCACTAACGGGCACTATCCTAAAGCTGACATCCTGGAGTACCTCCACTAAGACACCACCGAGACCAAAGGCTATCACATGCCCAAATATTGGGTCCTTGGTGGCACCAACTATGGTCTCCAAGCCCTCAGGCACCATCTTCTGCACCAGGAAACCACTCACCCTAGCATACGGCGCCTTCTCCTTAATATTGGACCTAATTCTCTCACACGCGCTCCTTAATTCATCATCATTGCTTATATTTAGTATAACGCCACCAACGTCAGATTTATGAACTATATCGGGAGAAACCACCTTAAGAACTATTGGGTAACCAATGTCTTTAACGACTCTAAGTGCCTCATCAACGTCCTGAACAAGGGCAAAATCGGGAACTGGGATGTTGTACTGCCTAAGTAACTCAAAGGATTCATGCTCAAGTAGCTTATACCTACCCTCCTCAATAGCCTTTGCAATTATTGGGTTCATGCTACCCACCCCCTGATTGCACCCTTAATCTTGGCATACTCGTATAGGGCCCATAGGGCCTTAGCGGCTCTATGCGGAGCGTGGTAAACGGGTATCCCACTCTCCTCCAAGTGTCTCTCGAACTTAGCCACATACTCATTACCACCAAAGCTAACAACAACTATTGGCTTATTAAACCTCCTTGCCTCAACGATGTAGTTGCCTAGGTTTATGGTTAGGCCAGGTATCTGCATCAGGGCTATTATTAGGGCCATGTCCACATAGCTCGTGGGTAGTACGGTGTCTAGCACAAACTTGTACATGGCATCTGTGGCGCTACCCGTCAAATCTATTGGATTGCGTGTAACAGCTAATGGTGGCAATTGCTTCCTAAGAATTTCCTGCAAGCTCTCCGAGAGTTCTGGTACCTGCAGTCCACGCGTATCTAACGCATCAACTGATTGTATACCCATACCTCCGCTGTCCGTTATAACCAACACCCTGTTTCCCCTCGGTAGTGGTTGTGTCGCCAGGGCCTTGGCCATGTCGAAGGCATCCGTTAAGTTATCAGCCTCAATAACCCCCGCCTGTCTTAGCATTGCTCGGTATATTTCGTAGTTGCCAGCCAATGCAGCCGTGTGGGACTTAACAGCACCTGATGCGGCCTTGGTTCTTCCGGCCTTATATACAACCACCGGTTTTATACCAACGACCTCCCTCAGCACATCAAGCAGTTTCTTGCCCTCCCCTGGGTATTTCAACCCTTCCATGTACATTACGATGACCTTGATCCTACTATCCTTGGCTAGGTATTCGAGTAGTTCTGCTTCGTTTATGTCGAGCTTGTTGCCGTAGTTTACAGCTAAACCAACACCAATATTCCTCCTGGCAGCCCAATCAAGGATTGCACCAGCAACAGCACCACTCTGGCTAATCAATGCGAGGGGACCAGGTTTAGGCCTACCCATCCTATCCTCAGGGAGAAAGAATGTGTCCAAACCATTAAACGCATTATAAACACCAATACAATTGGGCCCAAGTACCCTTATTCGATTTAAAGCAACCTTCTTAAGCTCCTCCTCCAACCTGGCACCCTCCTCACCAACCTCACTAAAACCACCACTAATTATTATGGTCACCTTAGCACCCTTCCTAATACATTCGTCAGTTACCTTAGGAACTGCTGGTGCGGGAACGGCGATGACGCATAGATCAACCTCATCCTGAACATCAAGAACGGACTTGTAGTACTTAGTACCATTAACCTCGTCATATTTAGGATTCACAAGGTAAACCTTGCCCTTAAACTTCGTTAGTAGATTCTTGGTAATAACACCACCAACACTATTTTCCCTAGGTGTTGCACCAATTATCGCAACCGATCTAGGATTGAACAATAAATCCAACGGTGATGTTATTGTTAATTCTACGGATTTACCACTCTGAACCTGCGATTGCGGTTCCATAATTATCGAGGTGTCCTCATAGTTAATTTTTAAAAACCTTTCTATTGATAAGTAAATAAACTATTTATTTCTGGTAGTTGTGAAATTCAATAAAATATTTTTACCCTAAACCAAGTTATTGAGATAAATTACTAAATATCTTCGATAAAAAATAATTTAAGTATTAAATTAGATAGATTAAAATTTAAAAGGAAGAAAATATCAGCTTTACCGATGGGAAGGTCGGAAGAACTTCTTAAGGAACTAGATGAGTACTTGATGACGAACCTATACCCAACCCATAAGATTGTTGTTAGAGAGGCTCGTGATGTGTACGTGTACGATGTTGATGGTAATGTTTATCTCGACTTCATGACCGTGGTAACAACGGCATTACTAGGTCATAATCCGCCTGGGCTTGTTGATGCCATAACAGAGACCGCAAAGAGACTGGTGGCTGGTAATGGTTATAACTGGTACACGGAGGAGTTGTTGAATGCTGCAAAGGCCGTACTCAGCCTATTCCCTGACAAGAACATGTACAATAAGGTACACTTCAAATTAAGTGGTTCGGAGGGTATTGAGTTAGCCCTTAAGATAGCCAGGAGGTATACGAAGAACACCTACGTGATGTACCTAATGGGTGGTTACCATGGTAGGACGTACCTAACGGGTGTCTATCATGGGATGAGGAGGAAGGAGTATGGACCATTGCCACCAGGCACGTTAGTGGCACCATTCCCATACCCATACAGGTGCCCATTCGGGGAAATGCCACCCGAGGAGTGCGGTAAGGTGGCTGTGGAGACGATAGAGTACTACATAAATTATGTGGCGATAAAGGATGTTTGCTGCCTCGTGACGGAGCCAATACAGGGTGTTGGTGGTATTGTTGTGCCGCCTAAGAACTTCTTTGAAGACCTTAAGAAGATCCTAGACACCTATGGAATACTGCTGATATTTGACGAGGTTCAATCGGGCATGGGTAGGACAGGCACAACCTGGGCCTTTGAGCAGTTCAACGTTAAACCTGACATAGTGGTTGCCGCCAAAGGCATGACCGGTGGACTACCGGCATCCGCGGTTGTTACCCGTAAGGAGATAGCATCGGTTATGCAATTGAACGATGAGCACTCGACATTTGGTGCCTCCGCATTAATAATGGCTGCGGTTAAGGCTACGGTCGATTACTACAATATCCATAAGGAGGAACTCCTAAGCAATGCAAGGAAAATGGGTGATTACGCCATGAAGAGGCTAATGGAGCTTTACGACAAACACCCACTCATTGGTGATGTCAGGGGTTTGGGTCTAATGATTGGTATAGAGCTTGTTAAGAATAGGAAGACGAAGGAGCCAGCCACTAAAGAGACAAGTGACATATGCCTAAACAGGGCTTTAAAGAGGGGCGTGCTTTTCGTCACCAGTGGTTGGAATGGTAACGTGATAAGGTTTGCGCCTCCATTGACCGTTAAGCAGGAGCACATAGATAAGGCGATAGATGCCTTAGATAAGTCGTTAGGTGAAATTGAGAAGGAGGAGAATATAAAGTAATCAGAATAGTAGTGAAGGCCTTAAAATTAATTTTCACCAAGGACTTTTCTAATCCTGCCCTCAAGTATCTTCTTAGGCACAGCACCAACAACGAAGTCTGCAGGCTCACCATCCCTGAATATTATTACCGTGGGTAAGCTCATCACACCATATTTAGCAGCCACATCAGGCCACTGCTGCGTATTTAATCTACCAAAGGCTACACACGGCATCTCCTTAGCCAAGGCCTTCATTATGGGCTCTAGCAGGAAACATGGAGCACACCACGGCGCCCAGAAGTCCACAACAACAACCTTCCTACTCCTAACAAAGCTCTCGAAACCATCCTCACCAAGCTCAACAACATCATTCCCAGCCCCCTTCAACAACTCCCTAGCCTTCCTCTCTATTATCTTATTCAACTCCTCATCATTTTCACTTCCATCCATTGTCATGAGTGAATCGAAGACTTATCTAAATTTTAAACATTACTCGGTCAATAATAAGACAGGAATAACAGATAAAAACGAAAATCAAGCAGTACACAAAAACTATAATGATGCAACACACCATTAAGGAACAAAATACGTACTCACCACGAAAACACCAACTCTCAGGAAACCCTAAAAATGAATGAGATCCTTATGGAAATAGAATATTTCGCTCCTTCAAATCAAGGCCCTGTCTCTAAAATTTAATTCGACCATCCTAATGGTTGTTTGTCTAGAGGACTTGAATACCAAGGTACCTATTGAGTTTTTAACATTGATATTGAGAGATTACGGTA
>LOCH01000011.1:10811-13628 GCA_001516765.1 Vulcanisaeta sp. MG_3
AGACCTACACATTTCTAACTATGTCATTAGTTTGAAAGCACTACGTAAGGAAATAAGAAACTCATAAAGATAAAACTAAAAGCAGGGACAAAAGCTAATTTTAATCAATTGAAAACAATAAAAATAAAAAATAAATATGAAACCACGTTAATGAAATAATCAATATTCATGGCGCCCCGGCCGGGATTTGAACCCGGGTCACGGGCTTTCTGCCCAATTTTTATGGCTGAGACCATGGACGACAGGCCCGCATACTGAACCGAGCTATACTACCGGGGCGTTTCATACATGTTTTTAGGTGCTTTAAACTTTTCCCCGTGGGTGTGGGTTTGTGGGGCCGCTTGGGTAAGCGCGTCTACGGCGTGGTTTCTCTTTGGGTCATTGCCATTATCATCGTATTTTAGCGGTTCATATAAATACTCATACTCTTTTATTGTCAGCTCTTTGTCGTAATACCTCAGATACACCTCTGCCCTCAACCTCTTCAGCGGATGTATCACGTACTGCCTTATGTATCTAAATAACTCAACGGCCTGTCTATTTTGGAAACGCAATTCACTGCTTTTTACACTCCTCGAGACATTGCCTCTAATACCCAGCTTTTCATAAACCACGCTCCTTAAGTACTTCAAAAAACCATCGCAATTCTTACAGGCACTTATGCGAATTTCAAGTCGGTAATATTTTTTCTCTTCATAATTTGATATAACTGATCCATCCGTATCCAACAGACCTGCAAGGTATCTTGCAAGGCCATTTGTGTTGAAATCTTTTATTGCTTCGTAATTTACATTATACCACGGCCAGTGTCTCAGAAGAACGTAAAATTGTACCTCTATGTAATTACCTATCCGCACGATCTTCACTGATGGCCTTTTTATTGTTTCCATTAGCTTTAAAAAGTAGAAAACACCGGGAGCACTTGATGTTCCTGTGAATACTTCGAATTGTTGACGCCACTTCATTATATACAAATCACCATTAGCCGCGCCGAACCAGTACTCATTCTCCAGATCTCCCAGTCCATTTAAAGATTGTAGCCATATATGCGGATCAATGCCGTAGTCAAGAAACACATTTGCATTGACATCAATAAATCTCCACATGATATTGTCCATCATGATTTCGTTCCAACCGAGTCGTCTCCTCAGTATTTCTTCGATTTCCTTTGCAAGCATATTCCTCCTCGCTTCATGGTTGTGGGTTGTGGGTTCATGGTGCCATCACCTCTCTTCCCATCGGACCCTAGCGGGACTGGGCTGTGCCCATCCCGCTCTGGTTTTAATCCACCCTGGCCCCACCAGCTAAACTTGCTTTTCAGCATGTTCTCGATGTTCTCGATAACGTTGTTCCTCGTTGTCTTACCTTCCCAGCTAATTCCGCACCTAGTGAGCCATTTATTTAAAGGACTAGGACCTTTATGTAACGCATCCATGATCCAACCCTTTGTTACATTGAGACTTTTAAGCATCCTTGGCAACTCGCACTTCCACTCATCATCACCTCTATTACTTAACCACAGCTCGTGAACTGCATCCTTAGCCTTATCCGCAACTTCTTTACCAACTATGTGACCATCATGGCATTGGTTTCGAACCAACTCCTCGATGAGTCTCGTGACGCAATCCTTATCGTTGCTTTCTAGGCATCTTCTTGCTTCCTTGATTGCTTCTTGGCAGAGTTCTATCCTCCCTGCCTGGGTGGGTTGGGCTAGGAGGCTTCGTTACTCGATTTCAAATCCCCCTTGTTGGTCATTGGGCCTTTGCCGTTTTTCGGCGGCCCGTTGATTATTTTAAACCCACCCTCAGCCGAGACAGCAATGCACCTAACTAGGTGCATTGTTGAGGCACCTGTGCTTTCTTAACTCATTCATGAGCATCCTGGCTAACTCGCTGCATAGTTCTGCCTCCATGCACTTACTGTAAACAAAGCTCCACAGTTGGCAATCAACTCCTTGATACGTCATTAACCAAGCAAGCGGCCACACCACCCCACACTCGCCAATACTTATCTTATCAATAGGTTTATAAGGCACCACGAACTCGAAGACCTAACCATTGCCCTGCTAAAGGCTAGTAATAATTACGAGGCGCCTAGGAACATTGCTTATCTGCACGCCATACACAAGCTAATCGTTATCGACAGGCTTAAGAGACCGCTCTGGATCAGGCACAAGACGGCGACGCCGATCACACACGCAATACTCGCGAAGAGCAACCACAACCACAACAAACACCTAACACAACAACACGTACCAAAGAAAATAATAGAGAAACTACCGAGAGTAGTGCTGATATAGAGTTTACTTAACTCCAAATTAAACTTTATTATGTCTGTTGAATTAAGGCTTAGTTCATCTCGCTTAACAGCCCCATTAAAACGACAAGAACCAAAACCTTCAGTTCATTACCAGCATTAAGCTCGGACCAAAGAATAACCTTAACTTTCAGCTTCCTGACCGTGACTAGAGCAGTAATTTTTACATTTTTTACACTGGTGAGCTTATAAAGTGACACACCGAGAGAGCGCTTGAATTAGGGCGCTCTTTTATCTTCTTGATGATCTCCTCTTTGTTGTCTCTTAATGTCATAATCATCATTCACTGCCTCAACGAGATTAATGATTATTATGATAGAACTATTATCATGATTAGGTTAATTGAAAAGTCAGCAATTACACCGATAAATAAAGTCGCCTATTACCAATACACGGCAATACCTCAGGATTACCCGTGGTATATTGAGGCTGATGCCGAGGGTGCAGCCAGCTATATACGAATCAATGCCCGCTGGATCAGGATTACTTCATGTATAATCA
>LOCH01000011.1:13648-14965 GCA_001516765.1 Vulcanisaeta sp. MG_3
CCGGGATTTGAACCCGGGTCACGGGCTTTCTGCCCAATTTTATGGCTGAGACCATGGACGACAGGCCCGCATACTGGACCGGGCTATACTACCGGGGCGTGGTTTTTGTGGTATTGGGTATTTTTAGGTTTTTCTTCATGCGTGATTTTGTGGAGCCACTTGGATGAGGGCATCAAGGGTGTGTTTGCGTTTGGATCATTTTTGCCCCTGTGCATTGTTTGTAGAGTTGATGAAATTCTCTCGATGTTGTTTTCCTTCACGATATGCTAGGTAAAATAAGTTCTTAGTCGTTTCAGTGGGTGTTCTAGGTATGGTCCGATCCTCCTGAGTAGTTCACTGGCATCTAAGTTAGATGTGGTATAGTTCACTATCTCTCTTATGTATCAGGATATAGTCCTCGTTTGCTGATTTCTCCATACAATGTCATATAATAATGATAGGAAGTCTCTGCATTCTTCACAATAAATGCTCTAAACGTAATTCTCCCGCTGCTCAATGTAGGTAATATCTATTAAGTTGTCCATGTTGATTAGGCCGGCTATGTGTCTGGTTAAGCTGACTGGATTGAGGTTAATTATTGCCTCATGATATTAGCTCCATGGCAATTGGTCTACGTTAAAGTAATGGTACATGGGGTATGTTTTATGCTTATCTTGTTTGACTTTATGCTTGGTATTTTTATTGTTCGTAGTATTGAGAAGTATATTGTATCGATAGTTTTGTTGTTGATAATGGAAAAAGCATTTAGGGAGATGCGTGGGTTGGGTGGTGTATGTTAGGTACAGTATTCATAAATTACGTATTAGCCTTTGCGTTGTCGTTTTTGGTGTCTGGGAATAATTTGTCGGCTAATGCGGGTGCTGCTGTGGGTTCTAGGTCCATTGATTATAAGTATGCCTTATTGATTGCTGTGCTTGGTTATGTGCTTGGTTTGTGGTTGCAGGGTATGTACATGAGGGCTAATGTTGTTGGTGGTGAGGTTGCCATGGTCGCCATGATAGTTACGGTAACAATATTCGTGATTGGCGAGAGTATGAGGGTACCAATATCGTTAACGGGTTCATTATACGCAAGTCTGGTTGGCGCATCATTAGCGCTAAATCATTTATTAGGTAATGCCCCTCTCGTGCTTGGTTATTGGTTGTCCTTACCAATAATAGTAATGTTGCTTTCATACTTCCTATATAGGTCGTTGGGTGTTTTTTCTAGACTCTCGTTTAGGTATATCGGTATTTACAGGATTTTGTCTATAATCACTGTTTTTCTATTATCATTTTCATTCGGTGCAAATAACCTTGGGCTATTGTGGGCACTACT
>LOCH01000012.1 GCA_001516765.1 Vulcanisaeta sp. MG_3
AGAATCGTTTAGATTAATGCATGCGGACAGTGCCGTTTGCCCACCAAAGCCACACGCTATGGCGTCGGGCCTCTCCCTCTCAATAACCTTAGCCAGGTACTCGGTCCTTATTGGCACCAGGTAAACCTTGTCAGCAAAAACCTTTGTTGTCTGTACCGTGGCTATGTTTGGATTAACGAGTACTGTGGTCAATCCCTCCTCCTTATACGCCTTCAACGCCTGGATCCCTGAGTAATCGAACTCGGCAGCCTCGGCAACCTTTATCGGCCCGCTACCTACAATTAATACCTTCCTAGCGTCCATACCTCATCACCAACCTTGCAAACTCATCAAAGACCCAGTTTGTGTCTTGGGGACCAGGTCTCGCCTCTGGGTGGAATTGTGTCGTTATTATTGGTAGTTCCTCATGTATTAACCCTTCCACGGTTTTGTCATCGGGTTGCACGGCCCACACCTTAAACCCGGTGCCTTTGATTGATTGTGGGTCTACGGCATATCCATGGTTGTGGGTCGTTATGTAAACCCTATTCCTAAGTAGGTCGAGGACTGGCTTGTTTATTGCCCTGTGTCCATACTTCATTTTGTACAACCTAGCCCCAATGCCTAGGGCTATTACCTGGTGTCCTAGGCATATGCCTAGGGTTGGTTTTCTATCCCTAATAATATCAACCACAGCATCCACAAGGAAATTAAGTAGGTTAGGGTTGCCAGGCCCATTACTGAGTAGGACACCATCGCAATTACTTATTGCCTCAGACCACATGTGGCATGGGTACCTAACGACCCTGAAACCCCTAGCCAATAAGCTCCTCACTATACCAAGCTTGACCCCACAATCAATAATTCCAATGCATGGTTCATCATCATCCCCATAACTAATGATGTCCTTAGGCGATACGAGCCTTGTGAAATCAATCTCATCATAACGTGGCGCATCCCTAACAAGCCTAAGTCCCTCATTCACATCATCAACTATAGCCCCCATCATGACACCAACCTCCCTCAACTTGACGGTCAACGCCCTAGTGTCAACCCTAAACACGCCAGGTACACCCTCCCTCCTCAACCACTCGTCAAGGCTCATGACTGAGGTGTAATGACTTGGCGATGTGGCGTCAAAGACAACAACACCACTAACCTGGATTGAGTCACTCTCCCACTGGTCCTGTGAAACACCGTAATTACCAATTAGGGGGCTTGTGAAAACGAGAATCTGACCCTTATATGATGGGTCGGTCAATGACTCTGGATAGCCAACGTTAGCTGTCGTGAATACAACTTCACCAACTGCATTTGTGTCAGCACCAAAGGCGTAACCACGGTATACGCTCCCATCCTGAAGCACGAGATAGCGTCTCCTCAAGCCGAATCATTCGGGCGGGGTTATTATAAATATTTTATAAGCTTTGCCCTTAAAGAACCTATGCCACGGTTATGAATAAATAAAGTATATATACTTGAGTAAAATAGGGGAGACAATGCGCGGGTTCTCGCAAACAATAACCTTCCTGAGGGAGTCACCCACCAGGAAGATAGATGCGATCAGGGAGAGGTTAAAGCGTGAGAATAGGGATGTGATAAACCTATCCGCTGGGCAACCCGGGATACAACCACCCATCGAGATTAGGTCCATGCTCGCCAACCAACTCATTGAGGGTAAGGGGATGGATCTGTATGGCTATACCCCGAGCCAGGGCATTATGGAGCTTAGGGAGGCAGTATCTGAGGATTTGAGGAGGCTTGGTGGTATCGATGTTAGCCCCGACAATATAGTTATAACGGCTGGCGGTCAGGAGGGTATGTTCGCGACTTTCATGACAATCCTAAATCCAGGCGATGAGGTTATACTCCTTGATCCAACATACTTTGGTTATAAGCCAATAATCGAGTACTTCGGTGGTAGGATTAAGAGGCTCGGCTTGAGCTTAAACGAGGGCTTCAGGGTTGATGTTGAGAAACTGAAGGAATTAATAACAAATAAGACGAAGGCCCTGGTAATAGTTTCTCCGGACAACCCTACGGGTAGTGTGATTGATAGGGATACGGCAAAGGCAATAGCAGATCTGGCAAAGGATGAGGATTTCTGGATTGTGTCTGATGAGGCATATAGAACGCTTATTTATGAGGGAGAGCACACATACATCTACAGATACGCCCCGGATCACGTAATATCAATAAACACATTCTCTAAGGATCCAGGCATTCCAGGATGGAGACTCGGTTTCATTTATGGACCCAGTGATGCAGTGCCCAAGCTTAAGTTAGCGGCTGAGGAGATGACCTATTGTCCACCAGTCATTGCCCAGAGGTTCGTAACCATGTACCTGAGGTCTGAGGTCAGGTTTAGGCATTTGAAATACATAGTTGAGGAGTATAGGTCTAGAAGGGATGCCGCAGTCAAAGCCCTTAGGGAGTACCTACCCGAGGCACGCTTTATTGTTCCAAGGGGTTCAATGTTCGTATTCGCAGACCTATCAGGCTACATAAAGGACTCGGAGAGACTTGCCGAGCTTCTCCTTGAGAAGTTTGGTGTGACTGTGATACCTGGCACGTACTTCAGCGATATCTATAGGTCAGCGATTAGGATATCCTTTGTGGTCGAGAGTATCGATAGGATCGTCGAGGGTATTAGGAGGATTGCCGAGGCGGTAAGTGAATACGGGAGGTCCCTATAAATTCAAATTAATATATTTATTCAAAATAATCGTCGTCACGGTAATCCTTATAATTATTACCTACCGCGTAGTTACCAGATGCTAATCCTAATCAAGGTCGGTGGTTCCGTAATTCGAAAGGGCGTGGACAACCTCGTCAAGGAGGTCCCTAGGTTATTGGGCAATGGTCATAAGTTAGTGATTGTGCACGGTGGTGGTTACTTCGTGAGCGAGTTGATGGAGAAAATGGGGCTCAAGCCAAGGTTCGTGACAAGCCCCAGCGGCGTTACCAGTAGGTATACTGATCTCGAGACCCTCAGGGTTTACATTATGGGCATGATGTTCCTAAACAAGGACCTAGTTAGTAGGTTGCAGGGTGTTGGTGTTAACGCAATTGGGTTATCGGGTGTTGATGGTGGATTACTGAGGGCGAGGAGGAGGGAAACTATGGTAATAATAGATGAGAGGGGTAGGGAGAGGATTGTGGATGGTGGCTATACAGGTAAGATAGAGAGCTCGAACAGCGATTTCATAGTGAAGTTGCTAAATGATGGTTTTACGCCGGTGATAGCCCCAATAGCAATGGACAACAAGACAGGCGGTCCGTTGAATGTTGATGGAGATCAAGCACTTGAGGTTCTTTCATACTCATTAAGGCCCGACCTAGCGGTAATTCTCACGGACGTCGATGGTGTATTAATGAATGGGAAGGTTGTTGGTAGGGCGTCTATTACCGAGGCGCAGGAGCTCTTTAAGAGCCAAGAGGTTAAGGGCGGCATGAAGAGGAAGGTGTACACAGCAATGCAGTTGGCAAGTAAGGGAATACGTGTCGTAATATCCAATGGAACAATCGAGAACCCCATATCCTCCGCAATCAACGGCTTTGGAACACACGTGATTCCTAACCAGTAGGGCGTGTCTTGTATATTTATACCCATGGCTTAACTATAAACTAAACATCGATTAACCGCAATGCTTAAATAGGCTATATTCACGTAACTACTGATGCCAACAAAGACCTCATGCCAGGTATGCGGTGCAGATATAGAAATACCAGACGATGTCCTTGATGGAGAGCTCGTTAGCTGCCCAAGCTGTGGCCAGAAGTACCAGGTGGTTATTCAGAATGGTTTGATACAACTGAAGCTAATCAAGGTTGAGGAGGAGGATTGGGGAGAGTAAGAGGTGGTTCTGATTGAAGCCATTGACTTCATATACGATGCAGTAAGGCTCGATGAGAAACTACTCATTAGGGAGTTCAACAACCTAAACGTTAATTATAGGTTGGTTAATGCTGGGGAGCTGACGCTAAACCTCCCAAACGGCGGTGATGGTGGCGCTGCTTTCATAAGGACGATAAGTCAGCATAAGTCGCAACTCGTGTCCCAACTCTACGAAGCCCTCGGTGGAATCTCGATAAACCCGGCAATGTCCATATTAATCGGTAATAATAAGGCAGTAACCCTCGCCATACTCAGCAGGGTGGGTGTCCCAATACCCAACACCGTGATTACCCTATCAGGGGATGTTGCAGTTAAGGTTCTCAACGCAGTCGGTATACCTGCCATTGTTAAGCCTGTCCACGGTTCCTGGGGTAGGCTAGTGAGCCTAGTGGGTGGTGTTGAGGATTTACAGCTCCTGGTTAGGCATAGGGATTCGATGGGTAATCCTCAGTACGGCGCATACCTTGTGCAGGAATACGTAAGGAAGCCTGGCAGGGACATTAGGGTAACGGTGGTTGGGGATAGGGCTGTGGCTGCGATTTATAGGTATGCGGTCAACGATGATTGGAGGACAAACACTGCAAGGGGTGGTAAGGCTGAGGCTGTCAGGGTGGATCCCGAGCTTGAGGACATAAGTGTTAGGGCTACCAAGGCCATAGGTGCCTACTATGCCGGTGTCGATGTTGTGGAGTCTGATGGTGGTTATAAGGTGCTTGAGGTAAACACCGTGCCCGAGTTCAAGAATGTCCAGAGGGTCACCGGTGTCAATGTGGCTAGGCACATCGTGGAGCTCGTACTCGATCTGACGAAGAGGGGTTAACCATGTTCACTGATGAGGCTAGGTTAAAACTATTGATGGAGGCACTGAGCATATACTCGCCCACGGGTGAGGAGCATGGGCTTACGGAGTTCCTCAGGGAGTTACTGGTTATGAACGGCTTCGATGCTAGGGTCGACAATGTGGGCAACGTAATAGCCGTTAGGGGTGGTGGCGAGCCCGTGCTATGGCTCCATGCGCACATGGACACGATACCAGGCTTCATAGAGGTTAAGCGCGAGGGCAATAAAATAATCGGTAGGGGTGCTAGTGACGATAAGGGCCCGCTCATGGCCATGGCGATAGCGTTCATGGAGAGCGAGTTGCCAAGGGGTACCCTGGTGCTTACGGCGGTGGTTCACGAGGAGGGCGATAGCCTGGGCACCGCAAACCTGATAAGGGGCGACCACGTGCCCAAGCCTCACGGCGTCATAGTTGGCGAACCCACTGGTGTCAATAAGGTGGTGAATAAGTACAGGGGTGGAACGAAAGTAGAAGTTACGATTAAGACAAGGGGTGGTCATGCATCGAATCCTGACCTATCGTCGAATTCCATATTGATAGCCATGGAGATGTACAACAGATTACGTGAGTACCTAAGGGCTGGTGTGAATTATGAGGACTTCCTCGTGACTCCAACAATCATGAATTGCGGCGAGGCGGAGAACATGATACCGAGCAATTGCAGGTTAGTACTGGATGTTAGGATACCACCCGGCAAGTCATGCAATGACGTTAGAGATGCAATCATTAAGTTGGGTAATGAGTTCGGTGGTTACGGTAACATAAACATTAAGTGGTGTACGGAGCCCGTGGAGGTACCAGTTGATAACCCTGCCATGAGGGCTGTGTCTAGGGCAATAATAAAGGTCCTGGGTGAAAACCGGTGCTAGCGAGGAAATGGGGTACCAGCGACATGAATGATCTAGCCCAATTAACAAGGAACCTTGTAGCCTATGGGCCAGGCGATGGTTTTTCATCGCACTCACTCGAAGAGTACATACTTGTTGAGGATTACCTAAGGGCCATTGAGGTCTATAAACAAGCCATTGTTGAATTTATGAATATTTACAAGTAATTACCATATAGATGATTATTTATTATTGAGGGTAAAATTTATAAATTATTTATTTCCACATAAGCCCGGGGGGTCTCTATTGAAGTCCCAGGTAGTAACCCAGGCAATGCGGAGGAGTTAATCAAACTACTTAGGAGGGAGGGTATTGATTACGTAGATGTTGACAGCGTGCTTAAGGATGTTGTAGGTCAATGGCCATTACCGCCTAGGTTATCTTTCGATGGAGTTTATGTGGAGCCTGATATCCCGAGTGAGTTGTTCATAACCGACACAACGTTTAGGGATGGTCAACAGGCCTTTTACATGTACTACTCCGTCGAAGATGCGGTCAAGCTCTTTAAATTGCTTGGGAATTTGGATAATGGTAGTGGTAGGATAATAAGGAGTGAGTTCTTCCTCTATACGGAGAGGGATAGGAGGCTTGTTAAGGCTGTTAGGGAGCTTGATCTCGAGTATCCCAAGGTTATTGGTTGGGGTAGGGCTAGGGTTGATGATGTCAGGTTGGTTAGGGAGGCTGGGCTTGATGAGATGGTGATGCTCATGTCCATATCCGACATACACATTAGGTATAAGTTTGGCTCGACTAGGGATAGGGTTGTTGAGAAGTACCTGGAGGCGGCTGAGTATGCGCTGAGGGGTGGTGTTAGGCTTAGGTGTAGTTTGGAGGATGTGACTAGGGCTGACGTGGTCGGCTTCGTAATACCTTTCGTCGAGAAACTGCTCAGGTTAGGCGAGAGGTATGGTGTGGATATTGTAATTAAGCTCCCGGACACGACAGGTGTTGGTGTTCCATACCCCTTCGCCTCACTGCCATACAGTATACCAAAGCTTGTGTGGGTGTTTAGAAGGGTGTTGGGTGTGTCTAGCGAGAACTTGGAATTCCATGGCCATGGTGACTACCACATGGCCGTTGCCAACGCAGTCTCTGCCTGGTTGTATGGTGCTAGTGTGAATAATGGTACGTTGCTTGGTATTGGGGAGAGGGCTGGCAATGTGCCGATAGAGTCATTAATCATTTGGTACACTAGGATTAAGGGGTCTCTTGATGGTATGAACCCGAGGGTCCTTAGAGACGTAATTGAGGTCTTCTCATCAATGGGTTATAGGGTGCCTACGTACCAACCCATAGTTGGCGATAACGCCTTCACCACAGCCGCCGGGATACACATAGACGCCCAGTTGAGGAACCCAATTACCTACCTATCCATGGACCCGGGCCTTGTTGGTCGTGAGGCCAGGATAATGATAGGGCCATATTCGGGGAAGTCCTCGATTAGGCATTGGCTTAGGTTACATGGTTTCGCCGTTAATGAGGAGCTCGTCGATGCAGTTTATGAGAGGGTTAAGTCGTTATATGACAATGGGCTTAGGAGGGAGCCATTGAGTGATGAGGAGTTAACCAGGATAGTCAATGAGCTAGTAAAATTACTCGGCTAAGGCGTTCTTTAATGCTGTGACCGCTAAATTAATATCATCATCGTTTATGCAGTAGGGTGGTAATAGCCTAATTGTTGTGCCGCCAGCCACACTCGTTAGTAGCCTTAAACCAATCAACTTATCAACATAGGGCTCAGCCCTCTTCTTCAACTCCACACCAAGCATCAACCCGAGGCCCTTAATCCTTAGCACTGGCTTTAGATTCCCAACCTCATCCTCCAGAATCCTCATGAACCTCTCACCAAGCGCCCTGGCCTTACTGGGCACGTCCTCACTGATCAAAACCTCAACGCCAGCCTTGGCGGCTGCCATGGTTAATGGGTTACCGGCGAAGGTGCTACCGTGCTCACCAGGTTCGAACACATCGCCATACTCCCTCCTAACCACCGCAACACCTATCGGTAACCCGCCAGCTATTGATTTGCCTGCGGTGAAGATGTCGGGCTCAACACCGTAATTCTCAAACGCCCACACAGCACCAGTCCTACCGAAACCAGCCTGCACCTCGTCAAATATCAGTAATACATTCCTCTCCCTAGTAACCTGCCTCAAAGCCCTCAGGAATTCGGGCTTTGCTGGGTTAACACCCCCCTCACCCTGCACCGGCTCTACTATCACGGCGGCCAAGTCCTCGGTGACCAACTTATCGACCTGCTCAACGGCATTGAAGGGAGCGAACCTAACCTTATAGGGTAGTGGTTCGAAGGCTTTCCTATACTTCTCATTGCCGGTAACGGATAGGGAGCCTAGGGTTCTCCCATGGAATGAGTTTAGGAATGCAAGGAACTCCGCCTTCTTACTAATCTTCCTGGCAATCTTCAATGCAACCTCAACAGCCTCAGTGCCACTATTTTGAAGAAACACTTTTCCGAAGCCACTAGGTAATATCCGGGAGAATTCTTTGACGAACTCGGCTCTAGCCTCGTTATAAAACGTTAGTGGCACAGTGAATATTTTATCGAGTTGCTCCCTGATTGCGTTAACAATCCTCGGGTTCGTATGGCCCAAGAAAGCCACGCCAAAGCCTGTATGCATGTCTAGGTACTTATTACCACTCGAATCCCACACATACTGCATACTGCCCCTGACAATATTCAACGGCTTCTTACTGTAATACCTAGCCAGGTACTCATCCTCAAACCTAAGTATGTCATCACTCATTGTCGAATCACCTCCTGGCGACGCTTAATACATACTCAACTATTTTACGCGGTATATTAACGCCTGAGGCACCCATCAAGCCCTTAAACTCGGGTATTGCGTTGACCTCGTTGACCAGGTAACCACCCCCAGGACTATAGAGTAAATCAACACCTGCGTAATCAAGCCCCAAGGCCTCGGTTGCCTTGACAGCTATTTCATAGGCATCATCACCCAACCTAACACCGTGGGCAGCGCCACCCCTTGACACATTACTCCTCCAATCACCATTACTCGGCTTCCTCATCATTGAAGCCACGACTTCACCGCCAATAACGAAAACCCTGTAATCCGTGCCGTCACCGATGAAGGGTTGTACCATGGCAACCCTGGAGTAGGAGTCGCCAAGGGCCCTATGCTTGAGGAGCAGCGATAACTCATCACTACTACCCACTAGGCTCACAAGCCTGCCCCAGGACCCGTGGACAGGCTTAACAATGGCCGGGTAATTAATACCATCACCCTGCAGGTTTGTTGATAATACGAGTTTCGTAGGTACCACAGGCACCTTCGACCTAGCCAGTATTGACAGTGCAATGGCCTTATTCCAGGAATTCTCTATGGCCATACCATTATTTATCGTTGTAATCCCACGTATATTCAATATACGCGCCACCAAGCCGGCCTTAGAGTGGCTCAGCGCCCTAATAAGCACGATGCCGAAACCCTCCTCGTGATCATTAAGGTTCAATGACATGTCATTAATGTTTACAAGCCTAACCTCGACACCAAGTGCCTTAAATTCATTGATTAACAGCTTCTCCTCAATCCTTAGTATATCGTAGAGTATGGATATTGAGGATCCCCTGGTATTATCCCTATTAGTGGTTCCCGTTCCATCACTGCCACGGGTGGGCATATACATATGCTATATAAGTATTGCGCCCATAAAAATAGGGAATCCTATACCCCTGTACTTGATAAAGAAAATATTTAAATTTCACAGGCGCCTCAACCTTCCTAGGTGGTTGTAATTGAAGCGGTGGGGCAAGACCTCGTCCTCGTCCTCGATAAGTATGGACCACTAGAGCAGCAGTTATACAATAAGTTACTCAATACTGGGCTTAAGGTTGGTGCTGTTAATGTCAAGAATGATGCGTTAAGGCCTATGCAAAGTAAGGCCGTATTACTTCTAGATGATGTCTTCGAGTCGTTCGTTCTATCAAGCCTGTTTAATGATACGTTGAACCCACATAATGTTTATGCCATGGGGATAAATAGGGCATTACTATTTAAAGAGCTAAGGAAGATGGGGTACCCAACGCCCGAGTTCGATATAGCGCTTGACCCAAATGTTGTGGCTAAGGTTGTTAGGGGTATCGGCAGGGCTTATATGGCTACACCAGCCCCATCGCTTGGGCTTGATGGTGTTGTAATAACGTGGGAAGGTAGTAAATCAATAGCTGAGCATAGGATGTATATGGAGAATTCGTTGGCCAGGGTGAACATGCTCATGAAGGCACCCGAGAAATTATTCAATGCCCAGGTTATTGGGGATAGGTGTGTTGGTTGTGGTTCTTTGGAGAGCACGTTATTGAGGCTTAGTAGGGATATAGGTTGTGTGTTATGTACCTACGTAATCGGTACCTATAATGGCGAACAGATGGTGCTAGGGCTTGACCCCAGGGTTGAGTTAACCGTGGAGAATATCGATCAATTCATGAATGCAATCGTGGGGTGGTTAAATGGTAGGTGGTAGGTATAGGGCCTGTGTTGTTGGGGCCAGTGGAATCACTGGTGGTGAGTTGCTTAGGCTGTTAATTAATCACCCAGGCATTGAATTGTCCTGCGCAACGTCTAGGGAGTTTAAGGGCGAATACCTATTCAGGGTTCACCCAAACCTTAGGGGCAGGACTAACTTAACGTTCACCGATTCAACCATAGACTCCGTACTTAAGCATGACGTAGAGGGG
>LOCH01000013.1 GCA_001516765.1 Vulcanisaeta sp. MG_3
GCTCGTTGTGGTCACCCATAGGTGTCCAGTGTGATTTCAGCCACGTCGTATGCGTACTCGGACATCCTCCTTATGCTCTCAACAATCATCATCAACCTGCCACCAATCTCCACAGGCAACCCGCTACTGTATATTTTACCAATGACGTCCATGCTCCTACCCCTCATTTTCAATCTCATATCCAGTGTCTTCACCGCACCCTCAACATCAGCATTTATGAAGGACAGGACTGACCCCCTAAATAGGTCTATAGCCATTGAGCCTAGGTCGGCTATGTCATTCACGATTGGTGACTCAACCAATTTACAGCATAGGGTCTGGGTCTCCCTAACTACCTGGGCTATCCTCCAGGCATGGTCACCAGTCCTCTCTATGAACTTGGCAACCATGAGAGAGTTGACCAACTCCCTAGAATCAACAACCTCCAGCTTGGAGAGGACGGCTTGGTCTATTAAGCCACTCATCACCAACCTCTCAACGAGCAGGTACAACCTATCAACCTCATTATCCCTCTCAATCACATCCTCAGGGTCGCCACCAGAACCCCTGAGGATGTCTATGGCGTCCCTAGCCATTCCTAGGACCACGAGCATCATCCTATTGAGCAATCGCTTAATCGGTATCTCGGGTGTGGGCATTACGAACCTAATCACCAGGTAATCAGCGCCCTCCTCAATGACCTCGGCACCGGGATATCCTATCCCTAACCAACCTCTTAACGCTACCCTTAATGCTAGCATGATCACCAAACCTAACCCTAACCTCACTGGCACCCCTTAGGTACTGGGTAATGACCTTCCTAAGCACGTACTCAGGATCATCCCTATCAACACCTATTGAATTATTACCACCCCAAGCCTTCGCGGCGCCACCCATGGGGTGCCAGGGCTATGTAATTACCCATAAACCTAAGCAGCACATGCGAGCCAGGCCCTATACCCAGCGCCGTTAGCCACCTCTTGGGTATGGTTATGGCTACGGAAGACCTACCAGTGGTTACAACCTTCCTAACCTCCTCCTCAACCACAGGCTAAGGATGTAAAGAGTTAATTAATCTTCTTTCGTCCGTAAAGGAACCATGCTATTGCCCACCGCCTAATCCCAGGGGTGTATCAGTAATGATTTAATTAACGCCCCCTATGCACTCTAACCTTAATGGGGTACCTGAGGGTGTTGGTCACTGGTCCTCCTGGTGTTGGTAAGACCACATTGGTTAGGAAGGTGGCTGATTACGCCAGGGGTTTGGTCTTAAGGTATTTGGTTTCGTGACCGTGGAGGTTAGGGAGGGTGGTTCTAGGGTTGGTTTTAAGATAATTGACATTAACGGTGGTAAGGAGACTTGGCTTGCCCACGTGTCCCTATTTCGCGGCAACCCAATGGTTGGTAAGTACTACGTAAACACGAGAGCCATGGAGGAGGTTGGGATACCAGCAATTAGGTCTGCTGGACAGGGTTCTTTGCTTATTGTTGATGAGATTGGCAAGATGGAGCTCTTAAGTAGGGATTTCCTAAGGGTTCTTGAGGAGGTCACGCCAAAGGTGCACTTTCTGGGTACGGTATTCACAGCCTACAGGTTCAACCCGGGGGTTAGGGGGTTTGTTGAGCGTTTTGGCTTTAGGGTTGTTGAGTTGAGTAGGGTGAATAGGGATTTGGTTTATGGTGAGATCATTAGGGAGTTGGGTAGGGTGTTGGGTTTGTGAATTTTGTTTAATGATTTGTTTAAATAATACACACAGTAACACGCCTAAATTAATGGGTTAGGTTTAAATATTGTTTGTAATAGCGACAACCGTGGATAGGCTTAGGATTTTACTGGTTTCAGACCTGCATGGTTCAAGCATGGCCTTTGGCAAGCTATCCAACGCCATAAAATTCTACAAAGCCGACATTGTGGTGCTTGCCGGCGACTTGACGGGTAAGGCCTTGGTACCTATCGTTAGGGAGGATGGATCCTTCAGTGTTACTAATGGTGTTAGTAAGTACTTGGTGAATGTGTTTGGCGATGTTAAGTCGGTCAATGATGGTGAATTGGACAACGTCATTAAGCGCCTCAGGGCTAGGGGTTACTACCCTGTGGTCGTTGATAAGGCTGGCTATGAGGAGTTGGCAAGTAGTAGGGAGAGGGTTAGGGACACATTCATTAAGTTGATGATTGAGGCTCTCGAGGAGGACCTGGGTAAGGTTGAGGCTAGGTATAGGGAGGCTGGTGTTAAGCTATTACTAATGCCTGGCAATGATGATTACCAGGAGATCGCGGATTACGTGAGGAGGAGGGCTTCGGACGTCCTGATACCGATAGATGAGGATGTCGTGGAGATCAACGGCTACCACTTCCTAGGCTTCGGCTACTCAACACCAACACCATGGCACACACCGAGGGAGGTTAGTGAGGAGGATCTTAGGGCTAGGGTCGAGAAGTTGATAGGCAATGTTGATAAATCGAGGCTGGGTAAGCTCATTCTCGTCATTCACGACCCACCAAACAACACCCTAATTGACCAGGCCTACCAGTTGGACAAGGATTTCAAACCCGTGATCCGGGGTGGTGAGGTTCTTAGGACGCACGTGGGCAGTAAATCCGTTAGGGTGTTGATTGAGGAGTACTCGCCGTTAATGGGCCTTCACGGTCATGTTCATGAGTCGCCAGGCATTGATTATATAAGGAGTAGGGCTGGTGCTAAGGTGCCTGTGGTTAATGCAGGTAGTGAGTATTCTGAGGGTGTGCTTAGGATGGCGTACCTGATAGTTGAGGGTAATAGGTTGAAGAATACTTCCTACTTAGGGGCTAGGTAGTATTTTTAAGTTGGTAAATACGCAGGTTCGCGTGGAGGTTAACCTGGCATCATTGATCAGGGACCTGGCTGTTAAGGCTGGTTCATTCATTAGGTCTAAGGCTGATGATCCCAGCTATAGGCAGATAATGAGGAGGGGCTCCACCGATGTTTCAAGGAGGGTGGACCTGGAGGCTGAGGAGTTGATTATCAAGGGCATCGAGAATGAGGGTTTGAGGGCGGCTATAATTACTGAGGAGAGGGGTGTTGTTAAGATTGGCGATGGAGAGCCTGAGTACGAGTTCATAGTTGATCCATTAGATGGCTCCCTCAATTTCGTGTTTAACATACCATTCTACTCAGTATCAATAGCCGCGGGTAGATACCGTGAAAAGATGAGGTTTAGGGATTTGAGCGATGGTGTTGTTTATTACGTACCAAAGAACGCACTCTACTACGGCGGAACCGAGGGATTCCAGGTTAGGGGTGATGAGCTCGGAGATTTGAGTAGTGACATTGACAGGCCCGTGGTCTCCATGTACGTGGAACCGGACACAAACGAGAAGGTGCTTTTCGGTCTCAGGGAGTTCTATGATAGGTTTGGTAGGTTTAAGATTAGGAGCCTTGGTTCGGCAAGCCTAGAGGCCGTCATGGCTTCGTTGGGTAGGTTCCTCGCCTTCATGGATATGAGGAACAGGCTTAGGGTCTTTGACATAGCAGGCGCCTATGTCGTCTCAAGGGCAGCCAACGCCTATAGCTATGTATTGGGCGGCAATGAGTTAGGCGAAGAATTAATGAGCACCGAAGTTAGGTATAGTGTGGTTGTTAGTAGAAGGATTGATGTTGTTGATGCATTACTTAAGCTGCTGACATCCTCGCCTTAAAGGCGGGATGCACCTTAGTTTTCATAGGTGTCCACCGAGTTCTGTGAAACTTTTGCTGTTCTCATTGGTTAATTAGGCGGGAGGTCTTATATAGACGTTTACGTGGGTTTGGATGATGAGGATTAGGCTTAACCTTGAGTGTCCCAAATGCGGTGGTTCACTCTTCCTTGAGGAGGACAGTAATAGGGTGAGCGTAATCTGTGGTAGATGTGGTCTTAGGGTTAGTTGGAAGTTGAGGGATGCTGCAAGGAGAGCCTTGAGGAATATTGATGGGTCCCTATTGTTTGATTGGAACTCTGTAATTGATGAACTCTACCTAGAACTTGCCGTTAATACTCAGTAATATGCATTGAATTACTTGGAAAGGTTAATTTAAGCCCGAGGTGTACATTATACGCTTAAACAATAGGTGGTTGTGATTGGCTGAGGAGCTGTCCCAGTTGGATAGGAGGCTTAAGGAGTGGTTTCTCGAATTAGCTGGGATTCTTGGTTGGAGGGTTGATAAGGTTATTGACGCGTATAGGCTCGCCCAGCGCTCGGTGATAATCGATGTTAGGGATGATGGTAGGGAGATTGGTGGTTTGAGACTTAGGGTACCATCAGAGAGTAGGGATACCCATTACTACGTCTCGGTCGGTCCCTACGGGGCCAAGTGCACGTGCGAGGCGTCGGTCATTAGAGGTGAGGTTTGTAAGCACATCGTTGCTGGGTTAATAACGTGGAACATGATCAGCGTGATTAAGTACGGCAAATGGCTAGAGCTTAAGGGCATTGAGTGGTTGGGTAATAGAAAGAAGGATAATAATGATGGTGAAAAGCCGTAGCTTGGATGAATGCGTTGGTTATCCATCAACGGTAGAATTATGCCTGTAAACCTACGGTAAATAATTATCCATAGTTATATACATACATATTATTTAGTTTAAACGATATCCTTTGCATTATTAATAATTAACCTTTAAATAGTGAAATAAAGCTATTAAACTTACTATGACCTGGGTTAAATCACTGTGGCTTGCGATAATATTGTTGGTAGTGGTTGCGGTTAGTGTCTTGGCAATGTCGATATACGTAGTTCCCATGGCCTCGCCAACACCTCCACCATCCTCGTACATACTCATTAACATAACGGCGCCCAATTACGCCTCCTGGACCATTTATGCCAATGCCTCAACTGGTTGGTACGCATACTATAGTGGCTCTGGTTCCATGTCCTTTGGCCCAGCGTATGCAGGTGGGCCTAGCACGGTGGTAACCTTTAACGTAACATCATTAACCAATTGCCCATACCCAACAATAATGTATGAACCATCAAATAACATAACCCTGGCAAGTGGTGCTAATTATGAGACCATAACCATAAATTGTGTACCCGAGGTTAACGCCACATTCAATGTGACGAGTGGTGGTGGGGTAGTACTTATTATATCGACGCCCGGTTTCGTAACGACCCAATCCCTCATCATAAATGGCCCATACGTTCAAAGCATGATGCTCCCAATGAACTCCACAGTCCTAGTGATAGCCTGGCCATTCAGTGGTTATACGCTTGAGGGCGTCTACGTCAATGGTGAAGCCATTAACTATACAGAGACGCCTTACGGATCTTTCCATGCAACGATAGTATTGACTACGAATTCAACGGTGAGTATTGAGTTTTCACCGGTAAGTAGTGGTTAGGTTGCGTAATTATCGTATTATTTTAAATTTAAATTGAGGCGTTTGTTTTTGTTTGGGTTTTAATTGTATGGAGAGGTTGAGGGAGGTGAGAGACGCCTATGACGTAATATCCAGGGCCTATTCCACGGCTAGGGAGACGGGCGTGCTGGCTCAGAGGTTGCTTGGCGAGGTCGGTGAGTTCCTACGTAGTGCTAAGCCTAGGGTTATCCTCGATATTGGGGCTGGGTCCGGTGGTAATTTGAGGGTTATGAGGAGCTTCTTCGCTGGCTCTCTCTATATTGGTTGCGAGCTGAGTCTGGGCATGATAATGGGTTCTGGCGAGGATATTCCATGGATTAATTGCTCGGGCACGCACTTACCGATTAGGCGTAATTCTGTGGATGTGGTGCTATCACTCGCCGTGCTTCATCACATACCTGGTGACTTGATACTTAATGTGCTCTCCAATGTCTATGATGCACTTAGGATTGGCGGCTTATTCATGGCCACAACCTGGGGTTGTGTCGGTGATGCACTGGAGAGATTGGTCGATAGGGTTGGTGATTGTGAGGGCTATGTGTCGTGGAGTTACGGTCTTGGTGATAGGGTCCTTAGGTACTATAGGCTTTATAGGGAGGGTGAGCTTGGTAGTGAGGTTACCAAGGCTGGCTTCAGGGTTGTTAGGTCTGGTGTTATTTGGGTTGGTCGTTATGCCAATTACTATGTTGTTGCTGTGAAGTAGGTATATAGTCAATATATACGCAATACTTTATAGCAATCACGCTAATACTTATGTAATGTGTTCTCAATATTATGAGTACCAATTAACCCTGGATAAGATAATACGTAGAGCCGCCCAGCTGTACCCAAGCATTGAGGTTGTCTATGCACCACCCGGTGGATCGATAATCAGGTCTAACTATGCCAGGGAGTGGGATAGGGTACAGAGGCTTGGTTCTGTTCTCGAGGAGCTTGGGGTACAGTCTGGCGAGCCTGGGAGGTTTGGTAGTAGGGTTGCGGTTCTCGATTGGAACACGATTAGGCACTATGAACTATACTTCGCGGTACCCATGTACGGCGCCGTACTACACACGGTTAATGTGTTGTTATCGCCTGAGGACATAATATACACGATGCTGCAGGCACAGGATGAGGTGTTATTCATTAACGAGGACTTCATACCACTGGCTAGGGTTGCCTCATCACTCGTTAAGAGCATAAAAAAGGTTGTGATAATGAGTGATAAGGCTGAGCATGGGGAGGTTTCGTTTGATGGCGTTGAGGTTTATTGGTATGAGGACCTACTACGTAATGCCAAACCATACAACTTCCCAGAACTTAACGAGAATGTTGTGGCAACGATGATGTTCACATCAGGAACTACAGGGAGGCCGAAGGGTACATACTTCACCCATAGGCAGCTGGTTCTACACGCAATATCGGTTGCCCTCTCAATAACCGCACCACCAATAAACGCCAGTATCTATGATGTAGCCATGCCCCTCGTACCCATGTTTCACGTCCATGCCTGGGGACTCCCGTACATAGCCACAGTGACTGGCATTAAGCAGGTTTACCCAGGTCGTTTTGATTGGGGCCACATACTGAGGGTTATCAACGATGAGGGTGTTACAATCGTTAATGGTGTACCAACCATACTTTATAACCTACTCACGCACTCTGACTCGCCGAAGTACGACCTAAGCAGGCTCAAGTTCATAGCCGGCGGTGCAGCACTACCAAGGGGTTTGCTTGAGGAGGCGGTTAAGCGCGGTGTAACTGTTGTCCAGGGGTTTGGACTCACGGAAACAGCGCCAGTCATACTGCTTAGTATGGAGAAGCCCAACATGAGGGATTGGCCCATGGATAGGAGGAGGGAGTTGTCAGGCCTCAGCGCTGGTTTACCCCTACCGCTCGTTGATGTTAGGATTGTTGATGAGCAGGATAGGGATGTCCCTAGGGATGGTAAGACCATGGGCGAGCTCGTGGTTAGGGCGCCATGGGTCATTAAGGAATATCTTAACGATCCTGAGAAGACTAGGAACGCCTGGCGTAATGGCTGGTTCCACACAGACGATATAGCGGTATGGGATAGTGAGGGTTATATCCAAATCATGGATAGGGCTAAGGACGTGATAAAGAGTGGTGGTGAGTGGATCTCAAGCACGAGGCTTGAGGACCTCATTAGCACGCATCCTGGTGTTGGTGAGGTTGCCGTTGTTGGTGTTCCCCATCCCAAGTGGGGTGAGAGGCCCATAGCCATCGTCGTACCAAAGCCTGGGTGGAGTGTAACCGAGAGTGACATCAGGAATCACCTGATGAAGTACGTGGAACAGGGGCAAATACCGAAGTGGTGGATACCTGACAAGGTGATAATCATGGAGTCAGAATTACCAAAAACAAGCACGGGAAAAATAGACAAAAAGATACTGAGGGATAGAATCTCCTCACTAGGCGTTTAGGGTATCGATCATGTTAAGTTTAAATCCATGAAACCTCAATAGGTCAAGTGCGTTCTCAATCATTATTTCATCCTTATCATTATCACGAATATTCGTACTACCCTCAACACACTTAATACCCGCAACCAAGTCCCTATACCTTCTGTACGGGTAACCGCTGCCGAAAATCATCCTATCAGCCCCTAGTGAGTTTATTATTGACCTGGCTGAGTCATTATTAAATAGGTAGCAATTGATGTCTGGCGTTACTAGGTAAACATTGTCGTATTTCCTCATAACCCTAGCAACCTCCCTAACCCATAAACTAACCCTTTCCGGTGATGTGCCTAGTCCACTAACTACGATGTTCGGCCTATACTCCTCGAGAACCTCAGATAGGTGGTTGGGTAGTGCGTGTGTGATCAATTTCTCATCAATCTCCCTAGGCATCCCAATATGTATGATGACCAACACCTCATTCTTCTCGGAATACTCCATCAGCTCCCTGAAGGCTGGGCTCTTGGCTGGGTTGAAGAATTGAAGTACTGGAGAAACAAAAACACCCCTAAGGCCTAAGTGACCCATCTCCCAAATCTTCTGCTTAACATACCTACTACCAAAGCTTGGGTTTATGCTGGAGAATGGTATGAAGAACTCGCTCGTACCCTCCTTAAAGACCTCATACCAGAGTTTCATAGGGTCGATCATGTACTCAGGCCACTTACTAACCAGGTCATAAACCTCCCTAACGACTGACTTCGCATCAACAACCATACCCAAATCCCTAGCCAACCTAAACAAGCCGCTGAGGGTTAGGCTAAGCGTTGGATCAACATCTATTGGGTAGAGCACGGAGGCCACGGCACCGGCGCTCTGCAACCTATTCCTTAACCTCCGGAGCTCCGCTGCGGGGTGTGCGTGAAAGTCAATAAAGTTGTATGAAGGCATTTATGACATTATTCTTAACCTCCCATACTTAAATAGTTTATTTAATTATTAATTTGTTTATATCATTGTATATAAGTAAAGATTAGATCGATAATGCTAATTTTAGTAATTGAAAGTTAGGAACCGGTGAACTTCGGCTTCCTCTTCTCGATGAATGCCGTAACGCCCTCGATGAAGTCGTGACTTCTACCCAATTCACCCTGTAGTTTCGCCTCCGTACTTAGGAATTGATCAAGATCCTTGAACAAAGCCTCATTAATGAGCCTTTTCGCGTAGGAATAGGCCTTAAACGGTCCCTGTACCAGCTCGTTGGCGAACCTCAGGGCCTCACCGAGTGGGTCATCAACAACCTTGACAAGACCCATGGCTTCAGCCTCCTCGGCAGAAAACTCACCGCCAATGAGCAGGTACCTAAGCGCCTTGGCGCCAACAAGCCTACTCATCATTAGCGTTAACCCTGTATCGGGTGCTAAGCCAATACCCTGAAACGCCATCACAAACCTAGCACTTTTCGATGCGAAGGCGAAATCGCAGGCAACAGCTAGGCTTATACCCGCACCAGCGGCTACACCATTCACCGCCGCAATAAATAGTTTATCGCTAAATCTAATCTCCCTTAGAATTAGGTGGAATGAATCCCTAAGTTCCTCCTCAAGATTTACATTCTTAAGTTCGTCAGGCCTTAATGAAATGTCGGCTCCCGCTGAAAATGCCCTACCAGCCCCCGTTATGACCCCAACCCTTTTCTCGGGATTGCCGTTGAATTTACGTAATGCATCAAGCAACTCAGCCCTGAGATCCTCACTTAATGCGTTCAGTCTTTCTGGCCTATTTAACGTGAATATTGTTATGGGACCCCTTTCATCAATAAGTACGGGCCTGCTCATGGGCAACACCCCCATTACTCAATGGGTACGAACTCGTACGTTAAGTAACCCTCAGGCTCCCTCCTGGTGATCTGAAGCCTAACCCTCATGCTAACCCTTATCTTCCTAGGATCATCGATCCTAAGCCAAGCCAACACATTGAAGCCCTCCTTCATCCTGGCTATTGCAACCACGTAGTCTGGGTAGTGGGAGAACGTTAGTGGTTTCGTGTTTATTACCGTGTACGTCAATAACTCACCTTCACCACCAACCTCTACCCAATCCATATCACTGACCCTACAGTATGGGCAGTCGGCCTGCGGTAGGAAGTAGTACCTACCGCACCTCCTACACCTGGTTGCGTATATCTTCCCCTCCCTTAAACCCTCGAAGAACCTCTTAATCCTCTCAACACTTATTGAGAACCTAATCCTCAACTCCCTAACATCATACCAAAGACTATACTGACCCTTCTCATCAGGTGCTATCGGCATGCCCGTGGCCTTGACAACCTCATTCAACTGCTTAATTGATTGCCTCCAGAATTCCTCGTATTTGGCATCCAGGGACGTACCCATCACCTCTTAGGCTTTGTTTTCGGTCCCCCATCCTTATCGAGTGAATACAGCGTTATGTAGGCATAATGGCCTGTGCCGCCAACATTATGGGACAAGGCCCAGCCAGTGTATACATCGGCCTGCCTATCCCTGGGCTCAA